>DATNRC010000196.1:0-9330 GCA_036703705.1 Candidatus Obscuribacterales bacterium | reverse complement strand
TTGGGAAGGGCGGCACTAGCTCTTCTTGTCGATCTCCTTGAGAATACGCAGGGCTTCGGTGACGTGCTTCTCGCCCTGCATTTGCGAATTGAAGATGTAGCGCACCGTGCCCTTCTTGTCTATGACATACGTGACGCGACCGGGAATCACTCCCAGTGTGGATGGAACACCATATGTCTTGCGCAGTTTCCCATCCGCGTCCGCAAGGAGCAAGAACGGCAGCCGATGCTTGTCCGCAAATTTCTTGTGCGACTCCACTGAATCAGAGCTGACTCCGATTACCTCTGCTCCAAGGTCTTTGAACACTGCATAGTTGTCTCTAAACGTACACGCTTCTTTCGTGCAGACGGTTGTTTCATCCTTGGGATAGAAATAGAGGACAACAGCCTTCTTGCCGATGTAATCCTTTAAGGACACAGTAACGCCTGATGCTGACGGCAGCGAGAAATCCGGGGCCTGGCTGCCGACGACAATTTTGCCGCTTTGGCTCGATTTGGAGGTCATGGCTTCTTTCTCCGCGGAAACAGCAGATGGTGATATCCATGAGGTGGATGTGACCAGAAAAACAAACGATGTCAACCAGAGACCGTGTCTTAAAACGCCCCTCCAATTGTTCGCTCGCATAGTCATTCGCTCCGCGCATATCAGTCACTTGCATAGTCATCGCTCCAGGCACCAGTCGCTTGCATAATCATTCGCTCCGGGCATCATTAGTGAGCGGTTCCGTGCACTAATGGTACAGGACAATCCGTTCTTGAATCATGATCGGTCAAGCAATGTTTTGCACGTTCATGCTGGCGTTGTTGTTGTTGTTGTTGTATTCCCGGTCTGAATGCTTGAGGTGGCTTGCATCACTTCCTCATATGAACTGAGAAAGTGAAGGTTCTCGGTCTGAATTGCACAGGAATACGGGTTTGACAAGAAAGACTGAGGTTGATCGGCTGGCTGGCGGCCGTAAGAAGTCAGTGGGGCAGCCTTCCCCTTTTGCCGGTCGCGCCCGAAATGCGCAGGATCCGCATGGGCAGTGAAAAATGTGTGATTTATACGCGCTTTTGCTAAGTGCATTTGGGGTAAGCGAAACGTTGACATGCTTTTCGCGAATTTACACCGGGCGTTTTTAGGAGCAAGATAGTTGCATAAAGCGGTTGTCGCCTGACACAAAAGACCCCAGATTCCCCAGTTTGTAAGGTAAGAACAATGTCAATGCCGTCGAATATTTTTGAGAGCGTAGCCAACCTTTCGGTCGAATTGTTTGAAGAATCGAACCATGACCACACCCTCACCGCACCAGTTGATGAATGCCCCGCCTGCTGGACGCGCAGAATGGCTATCGATCTGATGAATTACATGTGGCAGTCGGCAGGAACCGTAAGAATAGCTGCCTAGGCAGCACATCATCTGCAGGCAGAGATTGAGCAAATTGAACATTGGTGCTTAATGGTTGTTGGATTGAGTTGATCTCCTTGTAATACACGTTGTCGCAAAGTTTAAGCGTGCTGCAAACCTAGCGAAGAACACAAACAAGCCACGCAAGCGTGCCGGAGGATTCAGAGATCCCCGGCATCGACTTTTGTGGACTACATTAGAAGCCGCTGATCGACGCTCGCTCGGCACTGAATTGCTGGCGATAGAGCCTGCTGTACAAGCCGCCCTGCTCGATAAGCTCTTCATGTGTTCCTGAAGCTACGAGCTTGCCTTCCTCAAGGACAAAAATCACATCGGCCGATAGTATTGTGGAAAGACGGTGAGCGATGACGAGACTCGTGCGTCCCTTCATCAGCGGGACAAGAGCCGACTGAATCAAAGCCTCGTTTTCAGAATCCAGGGAGCTTGTTGCTTCGTCGAGGATAAGAATTTTAGGATTCTTCAAAAGCACTCTTGCGATTGCCAGGCGCTGGCGTTCTCCTCCGCTCAGCTTATGCCCGCGTTCACCGCAAACAGTCTCATAGCCTTCCGGCAGGTTTGCTATGAAATCATGGATATTCGCTGCTTTCGTTGCTGCTTCAATCTCCTCGATGCTGGCGTCGGGTCTGGCATATCTCAGATTGTTCAAAATGGTGTCATGGAAAAGGTAGGTTTCCTGGGTGACTATGCCTACATGGTCGCGCAAAGAGCTGAGGCGGATCGAGGCGACATCATGCCCGTCAATGCGGATTTGACCTGCCTGCGGCTGATAAAAGAAGCAGAATACCTGAGATGGAGAGGGTTTCCTGTGTTAGCGCGTGCATTTCATCGCGCTTCTTTCGCGTCACTTTTCTTATGTCGTAGAGCTTCCGTCCCACGGGCCAGAGCGGGAAGATCATGAAGGGAATGATTACCACGGAGAGGATCGCCAGGCGCCAATCGAGAAAAAGAATGGTGGCAAGGGTGGTGACGATTATAATCAAATTGGTGACGATGGAAACCAGGGTCATGGATATGACACCATTTACGGTATCAACATCATTGGCCACCCGGTTCATGATTTCGCCCGTCTTTGTGCTGGCGAAAAAATGCAAGGGCATGCGGTGCATGTGCGCCATCAAGCTGGAGCGAAGATCGCGCATAATCCCTTCGCTCACGACGGAGTTCAAATAACCCTGATAGACGCCGACAAGCGATGCCAGAAGAGCAGACACGATCATGCCGAAGACTATCAGAACCACCGCCCTGAAGTCGTGCGATGGGATCGCCTTGTCGATCAGCCACATCGTAAATAGAGGCGGCAGCAAACCGAGCACGGAAATAACAAGAATGCATAACAGCACCTGCGCTTCCTGCCGCCAATAAGGCGCGAACAATTTTCCCAGCCGCTTCCAGTCGACGGGTTTCTCAACTTTCGGCTTCTGCGGGTCAAACATGTTTGACCACATCAGATGGACCGGCGGTGCGCCGCTAAACATGGGTTGTCACTCGTTCTCCCTTGGCTGCCAACTGGAGCATAGCAAATTGTGATGCCTCAACTCTCAATATCTCGGGCGCCGAAGGAGCTGTTGGCTCAGCTGTGCATCTGGTGCGGCACGGCGACCATCTACCTGCCCCCTCATTGGCGGCTTTTACTCTCTTTCAAACCGGCCCCGGGCGCTTGAGTGTTTTATGGTGCGTTTGGGGGGCGGATATTCATGGGCTCGAGTTTAATCTGTGACGCGATCCCAGGCGGCGTCCGGGGCTAGGAGTGCCCTTGGACCCGGCAAACGGCTGTTCGATCTGGGCAAGCCCGGAAAATGGGCATCCTACGAAGGCAGGAGGCAAGTTGTCAAGCATTTGCTCCTAATATCACTTACTATAGTCATACGGCTTAGGCTTTTGAGATTTCCGTGAACCTTAACCAACTTAAGCAGAGCTTTCTCATTGCCCTTGCCGTCTTAACGGCAGCTGCTTCGCATGCCCAGGCCCGCACGGCCCTTGAGGAGGGTATTGAGGCCTATTATCAGCGGCGTTTTAATGCGGCGGCCATGCACTTTGACGAAGCTATCGCCAAAAATCCGCAGGACTGGCGCGGTCACTTCTATCTCGCCCGGGCGCTGGAGCAGTTGAAGGACTACAAAGGCGCCAGAGACGAGTTCATGGTTGTTTTTCAGATGAATCCCTTTTCCAAGGAAGGGAAGCTGGCCAAGGCGGCGCTCATGGATTTGGCGGCGGGCATTGAGGCGAGGAAGCACAAGGCCGATGACCCGAAGCACTTCAAGCAGGCTGTCCGTCTGATAAATGCGCAGTGCAATGACAACAAGACTCGCTTCCGCGCGCAAGCGCAACGCGCGGCCAACGAGCGCATGCAATTGCACGCGCGCAGCCTCGGCATGGCGATGCCGACTCGGCGCAGTCCATGGTATTACAGAGAATCCGACGAAGTGAGCAATATGGCCTATATTCGGAACAGTTATGCGCGCACAGACGCCATGAGACAATCTGCATTGATGAGATTGGAAGCGGCGAAACGCGCCGAAGAGACTCAGAAATCAGCCAACAATTTGAAAATGCTTTTGGTGGATCGTTCGGTGCGTCCGGATAGCGCGAAGTTAAGAGCGCTGGGCACCAATCTTTACGTTCGCAATTACCGGCCTCCTGAAGATGACGATGTGGCCCCCGAAGATCCGCCCATAGAATTGCGCGCCCGGCAACTTAAGCTTTCCAGCATTTTTCCCCCGGACAAGGCAGTTCCTGCGCCGATGAGCTTACGCGGGATGACAAAGGGTCTCGCTTCGTCGGAATCAACCCAGCATGTGCAGCCGGCGCATGACTTCCGAAATTGGTCGTCCGAGCCTTCGCCAACGGCGGCCAAAGTTAAAGACGGCAGGATGTTCAAACCTTATGTTTATCGCGTTCATGATTTCAAAAATTGGTAATCGTATCGAGTTGCGATCCAAGGCTTATAGCTAGATGGAGAAGAACAGAACGAGGATGATTATGCAAAAGCTTGTGCCAATACTGCCTTCTTGTCTGATTGCGTTCGCAGTTGCTTTGTCTGTGGGAAAGGCATGTTCAGCGGAATGTTCAGCGGAATGTTCCGCAGGGCAAGAGCCCGCTCAGAAGTGTCAGGCTGGTCGCGAAGAGCAAGCTGCTGAGCTGAAGCGCAACTTCGATGAATTCATCGCTCATGCCAGGCGACTTCACGAGCGCACCGAGATTCTCCTTGCCGAGGCAAAAAATCTCAAGGGTCGCGCGACGCAATTGCGCACCGTTGCGCCCAACCTTCCTCCCGTCAGATTGAAGGGGCGGGAATATCAGCAGGCGCTCGTTCAGTTCAAGGCGGATGTAGACAAGTTTAAAGCTCATGCCGATGAGTACAATGACCATTTGCATAAATTTCGCCAACAAATCGGTGAATGTTCGGCTGCCCAGGCTGCTTATGAGGAAGCGTGCAAGAAGTACGAGATGCACTGCCAGCAGTATCATATGCCCAACATTCCGCCGCCGCATATTTGTATCGATCTCAATGTCAGCGCCAGTGACGCCTCGAACATGGCGCATCAGATGATGAGCGACCAGATGCGCGCTATAAGAGCCGAGCGTGAACTCAGGCAAACCGAAGAGAAAATCGGTCAACTCGAGAATGTGTCGACAAAAGTGGATGCGCACGTGGAGAAGCAGTCGGAGAGATTGAAGAGAGAGCAAGAGCTGGCTGCGGAATTCGGGCGTTTGCGACAAGAATATGACCTTCTTGAGGTTGAGCGCAAAGTGATTGAAGGCAGCAAGACTGCTAACAAGCCTATAGCTCGACCGTATGTGTCGGGCAAGGTGAAACGACCCTGAGTAACCGCAGGTCTATGCGAGATCATGGCGACGTGGACTGCGCGGCTTTATGCGACATCATGGCGACGTGTGCTGCGCGGCTTTATGCGACATCATGGCGATGCGGGCTGCGCGGCTTTATACGACATCATGGCGATGCGGGCTGCGCGGCTTTATGCGAGATCATGGCGATGTGCGGCATACGTCCCTCGGCGGAAGAGATTAGAGCATTTGCTGTGCGTTCGTCCTTGTTTAAGGCGGTGACAACTTCGCTCAGGTCGCCGCTCCGAACGGCCGTTCCAGCAAAGTGCGCCACTATGTATACAGGTGTTCCTAGCGGAACAAGCGAGTACAGCTTTCGGATGTCTGCGTTTTTGTGCCGGACGCAGCCATGACTGACGTTTCTGCCGATTCGCGCTGGATCGTTCGTTCCATGCAAACCGATAAATCCGCGGCTTAATCCAAGCCATGCCACACCCAATGGATTTTTCTTCGTCTTTTTGTATGGAGGCACCTTCTTTTGCTTCGGATCGATACTCACGGGCGGCGTCCACACGGGATCGAGTTTCTTCTCCACAACGAGCATACGCCCTTCGGGAGTGGGCGTGGACTTTTTCCCTGTGGAGTTCGGAATGCAAAGAACATCAACAATCTGTTGGTCCTGCATTTGCAAAACGTGCGTAAGATGCTTGTCTTTGTCGACAACCACAATAAGGGGCGCACCGGGAGTCAGCTCGGAGGCGGGCAGGTCGTCGGTCAAAGAAATACTGCCTTCATCAAATGAGTTGTCGATTTTACCTGTCGTACTTGCTGTATTGGCTCGCTCACCAACAACAGGTATTTGCGGACTTTTGTCAATGTTTGCACCCCATGAGGAATTGGTCAGGGTTGCCATAAGAGTAAGGAGTACTAAGGTCATTCGGCAATTCAGTGTCATGGCTTTTTCTCCCGGCAAGCGTGTTCGATCAGCCGAGCAAGCTGGACTCGGCGCGGCAGCTTTATTTCCAGGACATGAGTGGCGTCGTCGGTCAGAGTGAAGCCAGCCAATAGCTGCACCGACCGCCGGCAGATGCTCGCGTCCAGGGAATCACACGTTTTCACTTACCAGAATACAAAGAGTTCGTTATGGCGCAATGACGCAGCTGTAAGTGAGTTGTCAGGCAAACGTAAAATTTCGTTGTCAGGCTTACGCACCTCAATTGCTAGAGCCCTCCCGAATGAGCTTCTAATGGTTTTCCCTTGGTCTGTTGCAATTTAGGGAAAATCAGGTGCGTGGTTCCGGAATGACATCTACAATGTCAGGTTCAACAATCATTCGAGGCTTCTATGTCAGAAACGTGGAGCAAAGTTGATACCAAACTTGTGCACGCCGGCGAACCGCAACCGAGAATTGGCGGAGCAGTGGCCATTCCGATTTTCCAATCGGCGACGTTTGAGTATGGCGGTGAATCCGATTATCATGACATTCGCTACATTCGCCTCAACAACACGCCCAATCACATCGCCTTGCATCAGAAGCTGGCGGCCATCGAGGGCGCAGAATCAGCGATCGTTGCTGCAAGCGGCATGGGAGCGATATCCACGACGTTGCTTACTCTGCTGTCGACAGGCGATCATTTGCTGGCGCAGAACTGCTTGTATGGCGGGACTCATGACCTCTTGACGAAGGACTTCAAGGATTTTGGCATTGAATATGACTTTATAGATGGTGACGACCCCCAATCCTGGGAAAGCAAGCTCAGACCAAACACGAAGGCAATCTATATGGAGACGATTGCCAACCCTCTACTACTGGTTGCCGATCTGAAGTCGGTTGTAGCGTTTGCGCGCAAGCATAAGTTGATCTCGATCATTGATAATACGTTCGCCAGCCCGATCAATTTCAGGCCATGCGAGCATGGCTTTGATCTCTCGCTGCACAGCTGCACAAAGTATCTGAACGGGCATTCCGACATAGTCGCCGGTGCCTGCATTGGCAAACGCGATTTGGTGCGGCAAATTACACGGCGACTGAATCATCTCGGTGCGGCGCTCGATCCACATGCGGCTTTTCTTCTTCACCGCGGCATGAAGACGCTCGCTTTGCGAGTAAGGCACCAAAATCAGAGCGCGCTCGAATTGGCGCGATTTCTCGAAAGCCATCCGGCCGTGGCTAAAGTAAACTATCCTGGTTTAGCCAGCCATCAAAGACATCAAAGAGCGAAGGAGTTGTTCGACGGATTTGGTGGAGTTCTGAGCTTCGAACTGAAAAACAAAGAGGCGGCCGTCGCCGATCAGGTGATAGCAGCAACTCGTTTGCCCATACCTGCTCCCAGTCTGGGCGGGGTCGAAACGCTCATTACCCGACCGTCCACGACTTCGCATTCGGGACTGTCTAAAGAGGACCGGCATCAACTGGGCATCAGCGACAATCTCATCAGGGTCTCTGTGGGAATCGAAGCCGCCGAAGACTTGATTGCCGACTTCCGACAGGCCCTGAATCAAACTGCTGTATTGTGTCCCCGATAGCGCGCTGCTGTCATTTTCAGAAGATCTGTTCAGCCTGCCACATACTATGTCGCCGTCTGCCTCACGACTCAGCAGGCACATAAGCACGCGAAGCTGTTCACCAGTCAGATTGGCTGTGGCGACATGTCGGAAGAAATGTCTTTTCGCGATCATAAAATCCATGGCTGCACCTGCGCTGACTGTTCTCAAGACACGCTTATCAGATATGATAAGTGACGTCCGGTCAAGCCGATTCCTCGCCTCCCTGCCCCTCACTCAACAATCTTCAGTCCATCCCCTGAGATTTCTGCCGAGTCGATCAAGCTTCCAGACCCGCAGGGTATCGCCCGGTCTGAGAGCTTTTAAGCAGGATTCCAGTCCCGGTCGATCGTCCTTTTTGCCGGATGCGTGATCGATGTATATTTGCTTTTCGTTGACGCAAGCGGCAATCAATTCATCGAGCTGGAGGTCCACAGTCTGCGAACCATCAGCTTTTGAGACACGGTCAGCAATTTATGCTAATCGGATATGCACGTGCTGTCAGGCAGTCGTTTTTGTCAGAAGCTCTAGGACCTCACCTTCGTCAGGGAAGCGACCCGTGCTTTTTTTGGAAAAGATGAGCTTATCGTTGAGCTCTATTTCGAATACGCCCCCGCTCGACTGGATCAGTTCGGTGGTCACTCCAAGCTTGCTCTTTAGTTCGGCTGCCAAACTGGCAGCCCGCTGGCGATAGCCTCAAGCCCCGCAGTAAGTGATGGTCAAATAAGCATTTGCAAAATCTGCCATTGTGTTTCCTCCCGGTCGAGATCAGCCGTTCTGAAGTCGCGCCAAGACGCGCTCCCGATAGAAGGACATGATAAGATTTTTGTTTCCGAGTGCCAAGCGGTCGTGGCGTTTTGATAAGAACATCGGCAGCGTCTCCCTGTCAGCCTATAGAGGGAAGGCAGGACGCTTCACAACTGCATCGCTTGAATGGCACCGGGCCCTGAAAGCCGGCTCAAACCTGCCTCAATCGCCGAATTCTATGTCTTTCGGCAATGTTACTCCCTTTTCTATGGCCATCTTCAGATCGGCTTTGGCGTTGCCTTCCAAGCCCATCTTGTGGAAGCAATATGCTCGAGCCAGATACGCCTCAACGATATTGGGGTCGTCGGTGAGCACATCTTTCAATTGCTGCATGGCGCTCGAGAATTTCCCTAATTGAATTTGCACTTTTGCAATGGCAAGATAGGCCTGAACGTCATTGAAGTGGGCGGCTTTTGCTTCATATGCGGCTTTCAACGCCGCTTTGGGATCCGGCTCGTTAGAGAAATATTCTCGCGTAAGGACAAGCTTCCCTTCGCTTCGCAGTCCGGCTCGGGTAACTCCTCTTGGCGGAGCTGAGGATACGGCTTTGGCCATGGCTGCTGTCGCGACGGTGCTGTCCGGATCAAGGTCGCTCACCACGGTAGCGGGAACTCTCTCCGGCGCGCTCGGCTTGACGGCAAGGATTAATTCGTTGCCGCTCCATTTGCTGTGCAAGACAGGTGATTGGCGAATTCCAGGGTGGTCTTCTTTAACCTCGTTTTGGACGAGCTGCTGCGTGACCTCAAATGCTTTCGAAATAGGCGTCGCGGACCCCGCGCTCCTCAA
>DATNRC010000195.1:0-6956 GCA_036703705.1 Candidatus Obscuribacterales bacterium | reverse complement strand
ACGACGGTCGGCATCCGAGCCTTCGCAATAACGGGCCGAATGGACTCCCGGCGCACCGCCGAGAGCGTCGACCTGCAGACCCGAATCATCTGCCACTGCAGGTAGTTTGCTTACAAGAGCTGCCACCCGTGCCTTGATGATGGCGTTTTCCAGAAAACTGTCACCAATCTCTTTCGGTTGCGCCTTTTCCGGCATCGGAACAAACTCGATGCCGCCGACCTCACCGGCCAATTCAAGAAACTCCTTGAACTTCCCTTCATTGCGTGTTGCAAGAACGAGCTTCATTCCCCCGACTTAACCTGTCTTTTCGATTTCGGCGGCGGATTTTGAATTTTGCGCGTGCTTGGCGGATTGAGAGGGGTTACGTTGCTCGGCTTGCCGGCCCCGTTTTGCCCTCTTTTCCTGTGGTCCTTTCTTTGCACTCTGAGCACGTCGCTGATTTGACTTATGGATTGGGCCACCTTGGTGAGCTGATCGACATCGACCACATCCATAATCACATTGATGGTGGCCGTCTTTTTGTCTCTGTGCGTCTCCACTCTCAGATCGCGCAAGTTGATCTTGTTGTCGGAAATCTTCTTGAGGATATCGCCCGCGATACCAATACGATCGAGGCATTCGACGACGAGCGCCGCCGGGTAAGTTGTATGCCTTTCCTGCGACCAGTCAACAACCATTCGCCTGTCTTCATCGACTTTGAGAAGATTGGGGCAGTCGCTGCGGTGCACGGCTATGCCACTGCCTCTGGTGACGACCCCCATAATCTCTTCGCCGGGGACGGGCTGGCAGCATTTTGCAAGGTGGTGCAACAATCCGCCGAGACTGCCGATGTAACTCGGTCGCGGCTCAGGCGCCGGACCGATGCTCAATCCCCGCTTGCCTACCTTCTCTTGCTGCTCCTGCTCGCGAATGCGATTGACGACCTGCGCCACCGACAAATCTCCGTAGCCGACAGCGGCGAGAATATCCTCGGCATCGGAGATATTGAGACGCTTGCCCACCTCTTTCAGTTTGTCCGACTTCAAAAACTCTTCCAGGGCGGATTTGCCGAGCTCTTCTTCCAGCATTTGCTTGCCTTGCTGGATATGCTCCTCTCGATGGTGCTTCTTGAACCACTGCCTAATCCTGCTCTTGGCACCATGCGTCTTGGCGAAATTGAGCCAGTCCATCGTCGGCTTGGCGTTCTTGCTCGTGATGATTTCGACGATATCGCCGTTTTTCATCACCGTATGCAGTGGCACGATGCGGTCGTTGATTCTTGCTCCAATGCACTTATGTCCGATATCCGTATGGATGCGGTAAGCAAAATCGATTGGTGTCGATCCTTTCGGCAAGTCATAGACATCGCCACGGGGGCTGAAGACGAATACTTCGTCGGCGAAGAGGTCCATTTTCACCGTGTCCAGATACTCTTGCGCGTCCGAAAGATCTTGCTGCCAATCGACTAACTGTCTCAGCCATGCCAGCTTTCTGTCCACGTGGCTGTCAGCCTTTACCGAATCCCCGGTTTCTTTATAGACCCAGTGCGCGGCAATCCCGTATTCAGCTACGTGATGCATGCGCCTGGTGCGGATTTGAATTTCCACGGGCTTGCCCTTCGGCCCGACGACTGCCGTGTGCAGCGACTGGTAGCTGTTGGCCTTGGGCATGGCGATGTAGTCCTTGAAGCGACCTGGAATCGGCTTGAACAGAGCGTGCACAAGACCCATGACTTCATAGCATTTTTGCGTGTCCGGGTCGGCATTGAGCTCGCAATAGTTTTTGTCCAGGTTGCTCTCGATGATGACGCGAATTGCCAGCACGTCGTAAAGCTCTTCAAACGTCTTTTGCTGGGTCTTCATCTTCTTCCAGATGCCGAAATAGTGCTTGGGCCTGCCTACGATTTCAGCCTGAATGTTGCGGTTGTCGAGCTCGGCTCGCAGCTTCTCCACTACCTGACTGATGAGATACTCTCTTTCGGAGCGGCTGTCCTGCACCTGATGCTCGATGTCTGCGTACTCTTCGGGATGAAGGTATTTGAGACCAAGGTCCTCGAGTTCCCACTTCATGCGTCCAAGACCGAAACGATTGGCCAGGGGCGCGTAAATCTCCAGCGTCTCTTTGGCTATTTCAGCTTGCTTGCGCGGCAGCATGTAATCAAGCGTGCGCATATTGTGGAGGCGGTCGGCGAGCTTGACCAGCACCACACGCACATCCTCGGCGATTGCCACAATCAATTTGCGGAAGTTCTCGGCCTGGCGCTCCTCTTTAGAGCTAAAACTGAATTTGCCGAGTTTGGTCACCCCCTCCACGATTTGGACGACCGATTTGCCGAAGTGCTCCTCCATCTCCTTGGGCTTGACGTCGCAGTCTTCCAGAACGTCATGGAGCAAACCCGCGGCAATAGTCTGATAGTCGCAATTGAGCTCGGAGAGAAGACAGGCAACTTCGACCGGGTGGATGATGTAGGGTTCTTCGGACTTGCGGGTCTGCCCGTCATGAGACTTGAAGGCAAAGTCATAGGCTTTGCGGATAAACGCCAGCTCCTCAGGCGTCCTTTCCTGGGTGGAGAGGATTTCAAACAGCCTAGCTTCGATCGGCTGGGGCATTCGGAGACCTATAATGTGCGTAGGAGCAGGCTTCTAGAAGTTAATGAAGATTATACAATTCCCGAAAGCCTCTTCCCAGCACTCGTGACGATCTATGACTATGGCTTTGGCCCGCTTAGTGGGGAAGTTGCCACCCGGAAATCTAGTTTTTGGCTGTTTCTGCCGTACCTGGGCTGCTCTTTCCCTTCATCGGCTCAGTGTGGCACAGGAGTGTCCGCCGGCCCACACGACAATTACCAATGACGCGGGTTTTCGCTGCCAAAAGATGCTTGCCGATCCGCTTTTCAGTTTGGCGAAGCTCATCCATATGGCATGGTGAGCGGATCTCCGGCATGTGTGTTATGGTGGTTGTGAGGCACGATTTTGTTTCACGCCTCTGCCGAGAGGCGCCTTGACTCGATTGTCAGGGCAGTTCGGGAACTTTGCATCCTCCTGAGCGTCTCGCGGCTTTAAGAGCGGAATGCCGGATCTTTTGCGATCTGACATTCCTCCCTTCTGGCGTCCACTACTCTCTGGGGCTAACACATAATGAGACTTTCCATCGCGAAGGCCACTGCCTTCGGTATCGTTTTGTCGGCAGCTTTCACGACCCACATTGCGTCAAACTGTCGCCTGCCGGCCTACGCAGGAACAACGGACACGAGCGTAAGGAAGGAGATTCAAGGCATGCCGGTCAAGAGCGCACACGAGCAAATCGGCAAGACTACGTTTGTCGTCAGCAAAACTGTAGTGAAGGCTCCTCCGGAGAAGGTTTTCCACGTGCTGACCGATTATCAAAATGCGCCGCGCATTTTTTCCAATCTCACCAGCTGCAAGGTTTTGAAGGAAGAGCCAGGCAGGAAAATCGTCAAATTCGGCGCCAAAGTGGCAGGCAATCTGTGGAAATTTGACTATGTCCTAGCGCTCACAGAGAAATCGCCTCAGCGCATCGAATGGAAACGGGTGAGTGGCGCTTTCAAGGCGAACGAAGGATTCTGGCAGTTGGATCCTATCGAGGGCGGCAAGGCAACAGCCGTCACATATGCAAAACATATAGATGGCGGGCTCTTTTTCCCGAAAGCGCTTGTTCTCAAAACAATTGAGAGTACAGTGCCGACGATCTTCGCCGAACTGACAAGCGTCGCCGAGTCACCCACTCTGGCAATTTCCAAAAAGTAGCCGGCTAAGGTCGCCCATGTATGAAAGACTTATTCGAGGCAGCAGCCTGACCTGGTGCCAATTTGAGGAATGTTGCGTATTATACTGGTATTGTCTCGCCCGGCTTATTTTGCAGCAAAGCAGTGGCCAGCTGGCTTTCGAGTTCTGTAAGCTCGCCGGGCTCGAAACGCGTCGCGAACGCTTTTTCAAAGCCTTTATGGAATGCGGCTTGCAATTCCTTATATGTAGGCTCGCGCTTGAGAATTTCGAAAAGATTGGCGTGCCTCTTAAGGCTTGCCGCACTTTCAGCGGCCGTCACCGGATAGAGCAATTTAGGCATCAAGTCCTGCGGCTGAGAAAGAAGTATTGAGCCATGCTGCAGCACTGCATGTTTGCGCCTCAATTGCGCGCTGCCCACCATCTTTTTGCCGCCGAAGTGCAAATCGGCGGTCGTTGTGGCGAGAAAACAATCGTGCATTTGGCGATGTGCCGGTTGTCCGCTGCCAATCTCCAGTTCAACTCCCAGCAGGCGCAAACCTTCAAGCAGTCCGCTACAGATTTGCTTGTAAGCGTCGAGAATGCTCTCCCTCAATTGAGCGTCGGTCGAGCCGACAAAAGAATAAGTGAGTTCGCCAAAATGCAGTACCGCCCGCCCGCCGGTAGGGCGTTTTACAATGTCGAACCCCATCTCATGGATGCGGTTTACGGACTCCGTCGGTAATTTCTGCGCGTATCCAAGCGATACCGCCGGTGGTTCCCAGCCATAAAAGCGCAGCGTCGGGGGCACTTTTCCCATCAGGTGCGCTTCCAGTATGGCTTCGTCGATTGCCATATTGGTTGCGCCATCATGAGTTTTGTATTCTAGCAAGCGCCACATCGTAAAACCTATGCAACAGCTGCTTTGATGACGTTCGGCGCAGCCACGGGCTGGTCGCTGTAGGAAAACGCTTCAGTCAGAATGGGCAAAGCAGCGTCGTACTCACCTTCTGAATCAGCATACACTACGGCGATCGGTTTGCCGCCCTGGATCACCGAACCAATTTTTCCTTTGAGAACAACGCCCACAGCCATATTTATGCGATCGCCCTTCTTGCTCCTGCCGGCGCCCATTATTTTGCACGCTTCGGCAATTTTGCGCCCGTCGATATGCTTCACCCATTTTTGTCCTGTTCCCGGCACCAGCAAATCGAACTCATGTGTGGCGGTCGGCATCAGCTCAGGCTTTTCGATGACTTCGGGGTTGCCTCCCTGGGCGATGATCAATTGGCGAAACTTTTCCAGCGCCGCTCCGCTTTCCATCAGCCTCATCAGCTGCTTGCGCGCGTCTTCCTCGCTGGCTGCCTTGCCGGCTCGTGTCAGCGCCAGCGAGCCAAGCGTAAGGCAGAGCTCCTGCAAGTCAGGCGGCCCATTGCCTTTCAACGTTTCAATTGCTTCAATGACTTCCAGCGTATGACCGACCGCCATGCCGAGCGGCTGTTCCATGTCCGTGACCACGCATGTAATGGGCCGGTTCAGGCGGCGCCCGACGTCGGTCATTACTTGGGCGAGATTTCTCGCCTTTTCTTCAGTGTCCATGAATGCGCCGCGCCCGCACTTCACGTCCAGGATGATCAAATTCGTTCCTGCTGCCAATTTCTTGGAGACGATGGAGGCTGCGATCAGCGGCACCGACTCAACGGTTGCCGTGACGTCGCGCAGGGCATATATCTTGCCGTCGGCGGGAGCGAGCTCTTGAGTCTGGCCGGCAATGGCCATGCCTATTTCTTTGACTTGCTTGATGAATTGCTCTTTCGACAAGTCGCAATTGAAACCAGGAATCGCCTCCAGCTTGTCTATGGTGCCGCCCGTATGTCCGAGCCCGCGCCCGGAAAGTTTGGCCATCGGAATGCCCGCCGCGGCCATCAAAGGCACGAACACCAGCGTTGTTTTATCGCCCACTCCGCCCGTGCTGTGCTTGTCCGCCACCAGTTGTCCGATCGGAGATAAATCGAGCACTTCACCGGATTTGCACATCGCATCCGTGAGCAAAGCAGTCTCTTCAATCGTCATTCCCCGCCAGCAGACAGCCATTAGCCAGGCAGAGATCTGATAATCCGGGATCGTGCCCTTCATGATCCCGTTCACCAGAAACTCAATCTCGTGGTGTGTGTGCTCGCGACCGGAACGCTTGGCCAGTATAAGGTCGACCATTCTCACGGATAAGTCCTCAAAGGTAAGCCAGAACCGGCTCTTGACAGCGCGCGCGGCCGGCGTCAGGGAATTTTAACTGTTTGGCGGGGTCAGATTTTGGCCTTATGGAAAGGGCAAGACAAAAAGAAATATCCGGCCCTCTTGACTACTTTCAAAAGACCTGCATAATTGGTTTTAGGGACTCGGGCCTTACGAAATGTACTATCAAGTCTTCGGCCGAGTCCTCTTTCTTTGCCTAAAATTCGTTTGGCGCATATGAGCCGTGGTGAGCTCAGGATTTCTCAGCCGCCAGCTTTCCAGCTTAGAAGATCAGCCTTCCTCGATGAAGGTCAAGTGCTATGCTTCCCCGTTGTTCATGGGAGGCATGCTCTTTGCAAGTCGCGCAAGATAAGGCGTTGGACGGAGTTGCGGTCGATCCGGCTCCGAGGCTCGGACAAATCAATTTCGTGAATTCTCTGCCGGTGGTGCTTCCCTTGATGAGAGGATACGCATCCGTCAAGGGCGAAATAACACTGGAATCGCCCGCAGCCCTAAACGAGCTCTATTTCGTAGGGAGGCTCGACGCCGGGGCGATGAGCTCGTTTTTCTACCTCCAGCACTCAGACGATCTGACGCTGCTTCCAAATGTTTCCATCTCCACGTCGGGCGCTGTTGGCAGCGTTCTTTTCTTCTTTCGCTCTCAACCGTCCGGCGGCAAACCTTACCGGCTGGCCGTTCCCTCTTCATCGGCTACTTCCGTTGCCCTTTTGCAGCTTTATCTTTTGGAGACATTCGGCGTCAGCCCCCTCATCCATAGCTTAAGCGAGCCTGACGCCATGGATGAGCGCTTTGATGGCGTTCTTGTTATTGGCGATCGGGCCCTGCTTGAGGACGATCGCTGGTCAAGCAATTTCCAGCGTGTGGATCTCGGCAGCTGGTGGTTATCCACATTCTCTTTGCCCATGGTCTTGGGTGTCTGGGCTGCCCGCACCCACTGGGCGCAACAATTTGCCGGCAGTTTCATGGCGGTGTGCGATGCAATTTGCCGGGCCCGTGATATCG
>DATNRC010000194.1:0-9333 GCA_036703705.1 Candidatus Obscuribacterales bacterium | reverse complement strand
TCGGCTTCTGGCGGGCTATTTCACCAATCCACACGGGCCTAAGAAGAAAGGCGCGGGCGAGGGGGACACTGCATCAAGGGAGCCTCCTTCCTTTAAAGAATGGGTAGAAATGGGCAAGCCGAATTTCTGATTCGTGGAAAGAAATGGTTGTTGAAAGCTCTTACCACCCGGGACACGAATGTCTACAACAGATAGTGAAAAGCAAGTGACCGTCGAGGCTCCGGCCACCAACGAAGATGCCGAAGGCACGCTTCCTCTTGTCATTCCGGAAGGCATACGATACAACTGCCAGGGCTGCGGACGCTGCTGCTCGGGCTGGGCCGTAGGGCTGACGGATGAGGACTACGATCGCGTCAAGGATGTCGATTGGGGCGCGCTGCATCCTGATCTTAAGGACAAGGAGCTATTCGTAAGCAGGCGCGAAGAATTCAAGCAGGGTTTGTCGTTGTATCCCCAATACACGAAAGCGCGTCCTGACGGTACCTGCCCCTTCCTCATCGACAATCTTTGCTTTATTCACTCGAAATTTGGTGAGCCGACAAAGCCTGGGATGTGCAAGCTCTTCCCTTACACATTTGTGCCGACGCCATCAGGCATTTATGTGGGTGTCGTGTACAACAGCATGGCTTCCGTGAGAAATCTTGGGGATTTGTTGAGCAACCAGCGTCCTATGCTGGAAGAAACCTGGAGATTGACGGTCAATCAGGAACGAGCGCAAGGAAGAGCGTCGCAACAAGAATCAACGGTTGCTGCCTCAGTTAAGGCAGCGGATCTCAAAGGCGTTCAATTCAACGTCAATCTCGTTCCGGGCGTGGCGCTTTCGTGGGACGAATATCTGCACATCGATAAGAAACTTATTTCCGTCATTCAGTCGGTCGACTACAAAAACGTATTCGACATATTCATGGCGCTTGGCGACGTTATGGTGGAAGCCTTGAGGCTGAAGAACAAGGGCGCGGATCTTTCTCAGCTCGCGTCATTTCAAATAACGTCTGAGATGCTGACCAGGTTCAAGGATGAATCTCCAACTATCTTTGAGAATTTGCTCTTCAATCTTTTGTGTTATAGAAATTTCGAATGGCCGCTTTTGCGTAAACAATACGCAGATCGCTGGGCGGCTGCTAACAAGAGTCCTCTAACAGAGCCGAAGATATTCAACTCGGGAATGCGGGCAGTGGTCAACGCTAAAGTTGAGTTTCCATATCTGGGAATCATGAGCCTGGGACAAATTCACAGATACAAAGTGCGACCATTCTCTAATGAGATCAATGAATTTTTCAGACGCTATCTTTATCTCAAGATCTTCAGCAAAACCTTCTGCGGACCACCGATGAGCGGACTTTCGATGATCGCCGGCTATAACAATCTGGTGGCGAACTTCCTGTCGGCTCTTTGTTATGCAAAGGCGCAGGCAATGTCTCACAAGGTGGATGATATTAAGATTGCCGACCTTTACGAAGCTTACTTCTTGCTCGATAAGGAAGTCGTTCAGCTCAGCCAGTTGCCAAAAGATAAGGTGCAATTTTATGATTCCGGCTTTTCTTCGCCGCGATTGTTCAGCCGCCTGCTAATGCAAATGGCCAGTGAAGTTAAGGAGTCTTGATGGCGACCCGCCACCGTCGCGATTTGTGGTATCAAATTTGAATCCTTGTTGAAAGGACGGTCTCTTTGGCTGTTGAAGATTGAGATGAGCGAAACAGACGACAAAGCAACGCCGCAAGAAGAATCAACGGAACAACCTGGGCGCGCAGACGCGGGCGATGAACCGGCTGTGCAGTCGGAGGATGGTCCTCCCGCATCGAAAGAGGAAGCGACTGAGAAAGTGGACCAAGTTCCTCCCGCATCGAAAGAGGAAGCGACTGAGCCGACTGAGCCCCAAGAAGAAGCGCCTGCCGGGAAGCAGAACTCAACTGAGAAGCAGAAAGGACCCAAAGCACCTGCTTCGGCTTCCGTGCAAAACAAAATGGAGAAGGCTCGCACCGAACGTTCAAAATCCAAAGATTCGCAAAAGGAGAAATCTCAGAGATCGGAAAAGAAAGGCTCCGCCCACAAGAAAGAGGAAAAGCGCAAGAAGGGAAGCAAGCGCGAGCAAGGGACGTCGACTGAGCGCTCGAAGAAGGAGCAAACCGCACAGCCGCCTTCAACGACTCCCGCGTCGTCGCCGGCAAAGAAAAGCTCAAGCGCCGCAGCGGATGCCCAGGTCTTATGGAAAGTGCGCCCGACAAAAATTCCAAAAGCCGCTCCGCCTGCAAAAGAGGAAGAAATTGAAGTCAAAGAGCCAGTGCCCTGGCGCAGATTTTCCGTCCTGGCGAGCGCCATCATCTGGATTGCACTGGGCGCTCATATGGCCGGTTTGTTCGGCGGAGAAGTGTTTAACGATCAATACTTCCTCCAGCCTGTAAAGGCTATGGAAGACAGTCAGAGGTTTTGGGCCGAGCTCATCGCCAATGGGCTCCAGCACCCGCTCAGCCAGCCATGGATGAGAGCGAGCTTCGCCTGGGATTTTCGCTCGGCAGGCACGAGCGCTGTCTGGTTCCATTCCGTCAATCTCGGCCTTCACATTGCAACGTCGCTGTACCTGTTTTTTCTGCTCTTTCGTTTAGGACGATACTGGAAAGCAGAGGGCAAGCAGGTTGTAGATCCTGTGTATCTAGCCTTTGGAGCGGCGGCCCTGTTTGCATGTCACCCGCTTGCCGCCGAGCCAGTGGCATACATCTCGGCGCGAGGCGCACCGCTGGTGGGGGCAAATTACTTTCTTGCGCTCAATTTCTTCCTCTGGGCATTTCTTGCCAGGGGAATGTTCAGCATGCTTGGACTCTATGCTGTTTCCTTCGTATTTGCGGCCATGGCCTTGTTTTCCGGATTGGAGGCGCTGACGCTGCCCTTCTCCATGCTTGTTCTGGCCCTCCTTTTGAAGCCGCTTTCAATGACCATGAAAGAGTGGGCTCAAGCCAGATACCCGGATCTGGTGCTCATCGGGGGCGCTTGCATT
Organism: Candidatus Obscuribacterales bacterium; assembly: GCA_036703705.1. Classification (GTDB taxonomy): domain Bacteria; phylum Cyanobacteriota; class Vampirovibrionia; order Obscuribacterales; family Obscuribacteraceae; genus DATNRC01. Next base: position 6,341 of record DATNRC010000194.1, on the reverse strand, counting down.
GGCGTTCCATTTTTGGCCGCGCTTGGCGCCAACGTTTATCTCAACGACGGCCTCGGATTGCCGACACCGTCGACGTTCGAGTATCTGGCGAGCCAATTCAATGGGGTGGTTTCATACTACTTGCGCTGCTTTTTGGTTCCCATCGGTTTGTCCGTTGAGCCGCCTCTAGTGGGAGCAAGCGGAATCGGCGATGTTCTGGCGGCGCTTGGCGTGGTGTGTGTGGTCGCTGCAATATATTTGGCTTGGAAATTCAGAAACAATCCGGCAGTCGCTTTTGGAGTTTTCCTGGCTCTCGCCAATCTGATTCCTGCCGGGTCGTTTGTGCAGCCTGAGATGACGTCTGACGCACGATTTTACATGTCACTTGCCGGTCTCTGCACAATAGTCGGCTGGGTCTTTGCCAGGTATTTGGACTATTCCAGATTACGAGCCATTGCAGCAGCAGTTGTGGTGTTCGTCGCCTTCTGCGGATTGTCGGAATGGCGAGCACTTGCCTGGGCGTCCGATCAGTCCTTGTGGAAGGAAACGTTGAGGACCAATCCACAGAGCGCTCGCGCGCATGCCATGCTGGCTCTGGATTTGTTGCGGCAAAGCAAAACTGCTGATGCCAGGAAGGAAGCCGAAGAAGCATTGCGCATAGATGCCAATTCTGTGCTGGGGCGGGAAGCGCTCGGCATCGTCAAAGTTCAGGAGAATGATTTGCAATCTGCTGCCATGGAGCTTTCAGAAGCAGTGGATGAAGCCAGATCGCAGAAGGTTGCGAATTACGTGCTTGCTGATTGCCAAATCGCGCTTGCTGATGCCTACCTGCGTTTGGGCATGCCGGCCAAAGCCAAGCCGCTCGTCGAGCAGGCGCGCACAGTTCAGCCGGGCAATCCCAAGATGCACTTGTTGCTCGGGAAGTGCTGGCTTGAAGACGGTCAACCTTTCCTTGCCTTCATGGAGCTCAGGAAGGGAATGGCAAAAGATCCGTCAAACATCGATTTCTACGAACCTCTCGCACAGTCCCTGCTGGACAATAAACTGCCTCAATTGCTCGGTCAGGCATACGATTTCGCGCAACGTGCCGTCATGTTAAAGCCTACGGCCAAGGCTTTCAACATAATTGCGCGCGCCGCGCTTGAGACGGAGCGTTTGGATGAGGCTGAGAATTGGCTCAAGAACTCTTTGAAGAAAAATCCGAATGATGCTGAGGCACTGTATTTGATGTCAATCCTCATGAAGGATAAGCATAAAGACGCTGAAGCAGCAGACTACAAGAAGCAGGCAGTGGCGATCAATCCCAAGATCGAATCAAAGGTGCCGGTGCTGCCGCTTGCCGAGCTGCGGAAACTGCGATTGCGAGAGGCAGCTCAGGATGCCTCTTCGCGCAAAGAAGAAGTTGCCGAGCCTCCCCCACCTGCGGACGAAGGCTCTCAGTCTAGTGCAAAACCCAACGGCGGAACTCCGCAAGGCTCGCCAGCGCAAGGGACAAAACCCCAGGGCGCCACCGACGCGCCTGCTGTAGAACCAGCCCCTGCACAAGGCGGCGGTTCCCCGAAGCGTTAATATGAGAATTAAGCGCAATATCGATAGGTCACCGCAAGACGTCAAGGGGGGGGCAAAGGGCAATTCATCAGGCTTATCCGCAGCCAGTGCGGCTTTCAGAAGGAGATAAAAATTTTTCGTCACAATTGAGCGGCCATAATCCAATTAATCTTAAATTTGAAACCGCGGATCGTGGCATCACCTCCCGCTCAGCTCTACCTCGATAGCCACAAGCTCTGGTTCATCCTCAAGCACGAAATCCACGTCGACGCCTTGTGGGTTCTGGACTGGTGCGCCGAAACTTGCGGTTAAAGGACATCAAAACCTAAGCAGTGCCCGCACCCCACATAAGATGTATTGGCACAGCCCAAGTGGCGGTGCCTAAAGGATAGACCCTTGTGCCGGTGTATAGAACGATTCCACATTTGTATTTTGATTTCGCGATCGTTTCGAAGTGATTTAAACCTCCACGGTCAGCACCGCGAACAGTCCCGCTCAACTTGACCTCTATAGCCACAAGCTGCCCGGCTTCATTCTCAAGAACGAAATCCACTTCGACGCCTTTGTGGGTTCTGAAGTGGTGAAGCGCAACAGGCGTTTCACTCCAGCTTGCTTGTTTAAGCAGCTCCATCAACACGAAATTCTCGAACAAGAATCCGAACAGCTTTCCGTCCTCCTTCAGCTTCTCGCTGTTCACACCCATGAGACTGGAAGCCAGACCGGTATCAACAAAGTAGATCTTGCTTGTTTTGGTGACTCTTTTCCCGACTGTTGTAAACCATGGCGGCAGGCGATGGAGAATGAAGGTTGCCTCGAGCAAGGCCAGATATCTGCTTAGGGACGTGTGCGGAATTCCTGAACTCGTCGACAGGTCGGACATGTTGAGCAAGCCACCGGTACGAGCAGCGATCAGCGAAAGCAAATTCGGCATCATGGCAAGCCGCTCAACCTCAGCGATTTGCCGGACATCCCGTTGCAAGACAGTCGTTATGTATGCGTTAATCCAATCTCGTTGTGCTCTGACACTAGTTTGGACGACAACTTCAGGATAACCGCCTGTGGTTACTCGGTCGGCAAGTGACATCTCGTCTCGCCCAGGCTCGATGTTGGCGAGTGAGAAGTCTTGGTGAAAACACTTTGATATGAAGTCGCTGGAGCGACCGGCAATTTCATCTTGGCTCAAAGGAAAGAGCGGCAAAATTTGCATTCTTCCGGCAAGCGATTCTGCAAGGCGTGGAAGAAGGAGGACATTTGCAGAGCCTGTAAGAAGAAACATGCCGGCTTTTCTGGATTTGTCGACTCTGAGCTTGATGGCACGGAATATTTCTGGCACCAGCTGCACCTCATCTAATACCACAGGTGGTGTAAGACTCATGACAAATGACTGCGGATCGGCGCTTGCAGATGAAAGCATGGTAGCGTCGTCAAACGTGATGTATGGCATGGAGAGCTGTTCAGCGATCTGGCGAGCGAGCGTGCTCTTACCGGTTTGCCTGGCTCCGTTTAGAAGCACTACCGGAGAATGACTCAAGTGGTACAGCAATCGCTCAGCTACGTTTCTCCGAAAGTACATTCTTTTGTTGATATATTCACCATAGTGTGGGGATAATGTCCCCATTATATGATGAAATTTCTCCTGAGGGGAGTATGGTCCCCGCCAAATGGTGAAATTTCCTCTGTGGGGAGTATGGTCCCCGCCAAATGGTGAAATTTCTCTAGCGCCTGGGGATAATATCCCCATCAAATGGTGAATTTGTCCCAGCGGACATTCAAAGTCCGCATCATTGCAGCGAATTTTACTAGCTCGATGCTTGTCGCGAGATTGTTTCACGGTCATGCTGCGTCTGTAGCATCTTGTCTTGGTTCAAATTTGATCTCCAGTCCCAATTGATCAAGAATCGCCAGAATGCTCGACAGTCTCGGATTGCCGTCTTTGGAGAGCATGGATACGGCGCGTCTGCCTTTGATGAGGTCCTTAATCAGGTTGACCCCGATTGCTGCTCAGCGTCTGCAATTGATTCTTTAATGCCTCAGGGTCGTTGACTGGTGTCGAGCACGTATAGTTGCGGCACACATAAGCTGTGGCTTTCCCGTCTTTAAGCCCGCGACCTTCTATGAGCGGAGTTCTCAATGCACTATCCGTGGTGCTAATCAATACGGCTTTGTTCGGGAGATACCTTTCGTGCAGGGCGAACATCATTTCTTCCCAACTGCCTTTGTTGCCGTCAGTTATGACAACGATCTCGGGCGAATTGGAAAGGTAATAATCGGCAGCGCAAACCATATTGGCAAATTGATCCGGCATCTTCGCGAAGTAAGGACCGTACAGGGCAAGCAATACTTCGGCTCGCTTGTGATATGACTCGTCTCCTGTAAGGTGACCAAGTCTCAACAGATTGAAAGTTGCCACCGATGTTCCCGAAGGAACGGAGCCGTCGAAGTGGCTCCTAGGACGCACAACGAGCGTTTCATGATCGTCACTCGTATAGTACAAGCCACGGTCGCCCGGATCCCAGAAGCGATCGATCATCACTCCCGTCAGCTCCTGCGCCTTGATGAACCAGATTGGATTGGGATCGACGGCGGCAAGGTCGAGCAACGCCTGAACGAAGTAGGCGTAATCGTCGAGATAGGCGTTTAGTTTCGCTTTGCCCTGTCCCCAGGTGCGCAGCAATCGCCCGTCTTTCGTCAGCTCGCTGAGAATGAAGTTGGTTGCTCTCGTTGCGCAATCGATGTATTTCATCTCTCGGGTTGCTTTGAAACCGTCTACGAATGCGGAAATCATCAGGCTGTTCCAGCTGGTCAAAACTTTTTCATCTCGCCCTGGACGGATGCGAGTGTCGCGCTCCTTAAGCAGTTTGGCGTTGAGCTTTCGCACCTTTTCCCAGAAATCCGCGAGCGACATTTTGTACTTCTTCGCAAGCTCTTCCGGTGAGTCAGTAAGATGCAGCACGCTTTTGCCGTGCTCGAAATTGCCTGCCGGTGTGACGCCATAGACATCACAGATCCACTTTCCGTCCTCTTCTCCGAGGACGGCTTTGACTTCGGCAACATCCCAAACATAAAACTTGCCTTCTTCGCCTTCGCTGTCGGCATCGAGGCTCGAATAGAACGCGCCTTCTTCTGTGGTCAGCTCGCGCATGACGAAATCGAGTATGCCGCAGGCGACGTCGCGCCAATAATCACGTTTATGCAACGCATAGCCGTCTAAATATGTCTGGCACAGAAGAGCATTGTCATAGAGCATTTTCTCGAAATGCGGCACGAGCCACTGGCGATCTACCGAATAGCGAGCAAAGCCGCCGCCAATTTGGTCGTGTATTCCACCGTATGCCATTTTGTCGAGTGTTGTCGTCACTAACTCGCGATGTTCCTCTTTTGTGCTTGATGAGGCGCCGGCGAGATGATCGCTGCAGCGCATCGACAGCGACAGGCTGAAAGTATGGGGGAATTTAGGTGCGGTGCCGAATCCGCCCCAGCGATGATCGAATATGCGCAAGAGACGATCTGCGCAATCGACGAGCACTTTTTCGCTAATGAGTTTCCTCAGCGCAACAGCATCAGCGGCGCTCGAATCTATATCGTCGAGCGCCTGCAAATGTTCGGTGATGCTCGCTGAGCTTTCTTCGACCTCTCCGCGGCGTTCTTTCCAGGCTTCCGACAGTGCGAGCAGCAGGCGCTTAAAGCTGGGCAATTGATAGCGATCTTCTTTCGGGAAATAAGTGCCGCCGAAGAAAGGCTTCAATTCCGGCGTGAGAAATACCGTCATCGGCCATCCGCCGTGTCCGGTCATCATTTGCACCGCCTTCATGTAGATCTCGTCAATGTCCGATCGTTCCTCCCGATCGACTTTTATGTTGACGAAGTTCGCATTCATTATCTCGGCGGTCTCTTCATCTTCAAAAGATTCATGCTCCATTACATGGCACCAGTGACAGGCGGAGTAACCCACGGAAAGAAGTATGGGCTTGTCTTCATCTCGCGCTTTCTTGAGCGCTTCTTCTCCCCAGGGAAACCAATCAACGGGGTTGTGCGCGTGTTGAAGCAAGTAGGTGCTTGTTTCATGAATGAGCCGATTTGGCGTTCGCGAATCCGAAGACTTCTCATGCGTGGGTGTAGTGGATTTCACGTCTGGCTCCTCCGCCATTTATATTGATCAGCTGAGGCAGTCTAGCATTCTTTTGGCAGCCTGATGTGCATTTCAGACTCAAGCGCCAATTCTTTGCCAGGCGGCAGAAACGCGCCAAAAATTACATGGGTTCCTCCGGCAAGACTTTGAGCCAGTTTTCTTTGCTTCGCCTCAGCTTGGGCAAAATGAGCCCAGCCTTCTTTTCACTTTTGCCGCTGCTCTCGCCAGGCAACACGGGCGCAGGTCGAAGGTTAGATTCTCATCTCGTCCCGCCCGGCGCGCGGTTTAAGTCCGTTTCTTTGCCGTAAGGACATGGTAGTAAGCGCGAATGTTTGCTTCTACCGCCTTGTCCCAGGTCAGAGCGGCTGCTGTCGTTTTTGCCTTCTCTTGCATCGATGAGGTTAGAGCGCGTTCATTCATCAGCTTTGCCATCAGTGCCGCAAGCTCATGCGCGTCAAGATGATTGTTGAGTATCAGGGCGTTCTCACCGTCTTTGAGAAGCTCGGCAACCCCTGACACACTGCTCACAATGGGTACCAGCCCGTGGAGCATACCCTGGATCGGCGCCATGCCGAAGGGCTCTATTCTCGAGGGCAAGACAATGGCGTCTGCCTGGGCATAAACCTGCTCCATATCTTTGCGAAAGCCGAGATAAACGACGTGCTTTTGCAAACCCGGCCTGAGG
>DATNRC010000193.1:0-9423 GCA_036703705.1 Candidatus Obscuribacterales bacterium | reverse complement strand
ACCGGCGCTCTGGCAGTTGAGCATGCCGTCCACATTGAAGCGCTGGCGGAAAAAGCGCTGAGCTTCCTTGAAGAGGAAAGAGCTGCCAAACAAAGAAAGGAGCGCGAGTTATCCGCCTACAATTACGCCGCGCAACGGCTTATCGCCAACATCATTGAATTTCTCAGTCCGTATGCAGGACTCATCAATCGGGTTGCGGGCACGACCGATTTATACACAGCCATCACGGGCCCGGAGACCGTCACTGAAGAAATCAACAGACCTGGTCAAGACCCGGAAATTCGCCGGGACTTTCAAGGACGTCTGTCGACGCGCTTCTGGAGCCTCCTTCTCAGAGGGCACAATGGCATCATCGACATCTTCCTGCTTCCCTCAGACAAAGTTCTGCGACTGACGAAAGTTGAGTGCTTTTATCGGCCGGTCGCTCAGATGAAAGGAAAAATTGATGGCGGAAGCGTGACTTGGGAAGTGGAAGGGAGCTCTTTGAATGAAGAGCAAAAACGCAAGTTCTTTTTAGATCTCTATCATGAGCTCCTTGATAGAACGAGGACGCAAATGATGAGATCAAACGATGGTGTCGACCGTCGAAACGTCTATTTTGACTATCCACAACCGGGAGACAGTGAAGAAGCATATGTTCCACAAGGTTTTGATTATCGAGCCAATCAACCAGCGCTGTTCGGACCTGATGATTGCGACTCCGCGCCGGATTTCGAATGCGATTCCGGCAAATGCAATGCGGCAAACCAGCACACATTCGACCATAGCCAGTATCTTTTGACGGAGAGCGATTTCCCAATTGATTGCCGGCAGAATACCGCCCAAGTATCGCCGGCACTTGACTCATGCGATGACGAGGCTGGATGTGAAAAGAAATGGTCGTCGCAAAGAGGACGCGAAAAGGAAACTCCCAAGTCATCGCAGTCATCGCGCGCTAAGAAGAGCGTTAAGGCAAAGGAAGGCAACGCCCCCAAACGAAGCAGCAAAAAACGCTGATTCAGCGGACAATCTCAACAGAGACGGCAATCGGCAAGTCCCGCCATGAACGGTCGGCAGAAACTGCTGGAAGGTTCTTAGAAGTGGCAAGCGACAAGCAAGCACGATCTCCCAACGAAAGTCCCTTTTGGCGAGAAATCTGTCAGCGTAGAAAAGGCTAAAGGGATCCCGTCCTTTTGGGCGATCGAGGGCGATTAATCCCCACCACATGCATTGTACCACTGAAGCATGCTGCTGCAACTTCCCCAATGAGGCGCCGGGCGAGCACTTTAGTTCTTTCTCCAATCCGTTTCGCCAATCATTAGTAAAATGGCGACGATATGAAGGTTCATCTCCCCAGCCTGGCTTCAAGAATAACGACGCTCAACAGCCGGGCGTTGCTTTCGTTTCTTGCCTTCGCCGGAATTGTGACCGCGATAAACGTTTCCATACCGCTCACTGCCGATGAAGTCGAGCAGCAATGGCAACCCAACATCGACCGACAACTCTTCTCTCTTAAATCGACAATCGACTGCCAGCCCCGCTCCGAGATTTGTTTGTTTGGCTCCTCCTTGATCTTCACGCCGATATTGCTTTGCGACGCCGCTTATGAAAACCTGCGCTTCTTCGGCAACCATCTCGACAAGGCTTGTGCGTACGTGCGATACCGCAGTTGCATGCATCTCCAGCACATCTTATCTGCCGGCGGATCGGACTTTTCTTCCGTGTCCAATTTGTGCGTGGCGGGCAACATGATGTCGGACAATTTGTTGGTGTTCAAAAAATTACAAATGGCGGGAAAACTTCCCACATATGCTGTCTTGTGTCTTGCCCCGCGCGATTTTTTGGACAGCGAGGCGGCGGACGAAAAGCACACCCCGACTGCTCAATTGCTGAGCGATTTCACGCCAAGAGCCCCGCTCCTCTTCGACCTTCTTCAGGCAGTGGGGGTGAACCGCTTGCTGAGAGCAGGTGAGATATGTGCTGACAGGCTGCGCAACCAGCTCACATACTGCCGGCTGAGCTGTCAAATCATTTTCGGCAAACGCTCAAACAAGAAGTCGCTTATCTCTCCATCAATGTCATCAGCACAGGCGTGCAGGGGCGACGCCTATCCGGACCTGCGGCGTTATCGACAAAAGTATCATCCAGCAAATCTGACCATTTTGGAAAGGCAGTTTCAATGCCTCGACGAATTTCTCCTCCAAGCTCGACGCTCAGGCGTTTCCGTCATCGTAGTGGACATGCCGCTGACTGAGGAAAATCTCGCTCTCTTGGATAAAAATATCTATTCTCGCTACCTTGCGAATCTGGCGTCAATTTCGCGGAAACACGGAGCAGCGCTGATATCGCCCGCCGCCGAAGCGCGATATGACAGGAGTGACTTTATGGATTCCTGTCACCTCAAAGCATCCGGCATGCACAAATGTCTTCAGTCCATCGCCTTGGCAATCAGACGAGATACGCGGGCGGCCGGAAAACTGCACAGCGTGACGCGGTAAAACCAGTTGTCGAGCAATTCACTCAGCGCAAACTACATCACCAATTTGTTTCGCGCGGCTAGCTTGTCGCGGACTGCGGGAGGAAGTCTAAAGGAAACGAAGCGGTCGGCAATTTCCTCAATCACTATGTCCGGCTTCATCGCTGCGACAAGCTTGCGAGGAACCTCAGCCTCCCGGCACCAGAGCGCCTCTTTGAAGTCCGGAGCGATGAGAGGTCGCAAGCTGGTGGCAAAAGAATCACAAAGAAAGATCGCTCGCGGAAGCTCTTTCCCACTGCTTACCGTGAGCACGGGATCTCTGTCATTCAGGCTCGCGATTGCTGTCTCGAGAGAGGCCGCAATTGTCGCATGGCAAGTAGCGCTGCCGGAAGTGCGCATACGGCATTCTATGACCCCCTCGCTCGTCAATGCGATGCGCTCGTAATTTTCTTTGGCAATTGCTCCCAATCCCAACATTCTCAGCAAATCGGGAGAATCAAGTTGCGATGGAAAGACGGATGTTCGGCCAGCACGCACGCGACAGGCTGCCCCAAATCTTTTCCTTACCGCGTCTTCAATTGTAAGCGCGGCCAATAATGCACCGCGATCGTTCCAATGGCTGTCGCCTTTGAAAAAGATTTGCTCGTGCTTACTGCGTTTCCTTTCCGCGTTGTAGAGATCAACAACAGGGACGTCTCGCTTGCCCAATGCTTCTAAAACCTGACTCACTCTATTGCGCGACCAGACTAGGTTCAATCCTGCCGGCAGAAACTCAGGGTAAATAGCTGATTTGCCGGGCACAACAACAACAAGATATGCGATGCCCTGCTTTCTCAACCATGCCCGCGTCTCACTGTAGTGATCGGCAATGAGATTGAGTTCCTCATTAGTGAACGGTCGCGTGCAATAAGGAAGCCCCTGACAAACGTCATCTTTCAAATACAGCCATCCGTCCTTGCCTGCCATGACGAGCGACGTGCCCGAACTGTTAAAGGCTTGAAGCTTAAGCCAGTTTCTCACCATCACAAGCTCAGAGCGAAGGGCAATGCGATCGTTGAAAAAACCATCGAATTGCTTGGGAAATGTTTTGACGTTCCACGCCGGAAATGCGGTAGGCCTTCTCAACTCGTCCCAGAGAAAATCAGGAGGTGAATTGAGGAGCGAACAAATTCCCATGCCGCTTATGATGGCAACGAATGAAGAAATCAGTACCGCTCTTTGAATGGCGTCCATTGTCAAAAGTGGAAGTAAATGAAGGGATTGTACGAGCCGGCGCTTATCTCGGCGATGGACACAATCATGAGCACGAGCAGCCAGGCTGCTCGTGTTGAGGCAAGTAGTCTCGCATTGAAACGCATTTGAGAGGCATGGCGGCCGGCCCACGCGAGTGCCGGCGTGGCTGAGATTATCCCAACTGCAAGAAGAAAGATCAGCTCTCCATTGAGGAAGTAGGCAAGCGACGGGCCGGATGCCGCTGCCTCGGCAAAACCGAACATGGAGCCAAGATAGGCGATCGCCTTAGGCAACGACTGAGAACGGAAGAACACCCAGCCCACGATCACAAGCAACATCGTGTAGGCATGACGCAGAGGGCGCCAGGCTGTTCGTAAGACTTCGCCAAACCGGGTCCGTTCGAGAGCAAGAAATAAGCCGTGAAACACACCCCAGACAACAAACGTCCAGTTGGCGCCATGCCAGAGTCCGCACAGCAAAAACACCGTCATTAAATTGGCTGCTGTTCTCAGCTTACCGTGCCGGTTTCCGCCAAGCGGTATGTAGACATAATCGCGAAACCATGCCGAGAGCGTCATATGCCATCTCTGCCAAAACTCTCGTATGCTCTGAGCCGTGTAAGGGTAGTTGAAGTTTTCCGGAAATTTAAAGCCCAACATCTTACCTAAGCCGATGGCCATATCGGAATAACCGCTGAAGTCAAAATACAGCTGAAGCGTGTATGCGATTGCCCCCCACCAGGCAACGCTTGTGCTCAATTCACCCGGCGGCAATTTGAATATGGCGTCGGCGCTGACGGCAAAAGAATTTGAAAGGATCAACTTTTTTGCCAAACCGATGCAAAAACGCTCAACCCCCTCGGCAAATAATTCGCCTGTGTGCACACGGCTGATGAGCTGATCGCAAATCTGGCTGTAGCGAATGATAGGACCGGCGATCAATTGCGGAAAAAAGCCGATGTACAGCGCCATGGTGACGGGATTTTTCTGTGCGGCTGCATTGCCTCGATAGATATCCACCAGATAAGAGATGCAGTGGAATACGAAAAAAGAAATCCCGAGAGGCAGCGCCACCTCCTTCACCGCCAGTGGTGCCAAGCTCATTGCCGCGCCGACGGCGTTAAGGTTATCAACGAAAAACGTCGCATATTTGAAACGCATAAGAGCAATTAAATTGACAGCAATGGAGACGGCGAGCAAAGTCCCGCCCATTACGCGGCCGGCAAATCGTTTGAGGAGCAGCGCAAACAAATAATTGATGGCAATGAGAAGAAGGACGAGCCATGAATACTTAGTCTCGCCCCAGACATAGAAAAGAGCGCTGGCTGAAAGAAGGAGAAAGTTGCGCAGCGAAGTCGAGCGCGCCAGGTAATAGGCCAGCAGCAAAGCCGGCAGGAAAAGAAATAAAAACGTAGCGGATGTAAACAGCACGACGCCGAAATGGTAACAACTGCCTGCCGTGGGCAAATTAGATCGGCCACAAAAAGTACCGCCCGCCTCAGGGGCGAGCGGCACTTTTGTTCAGGTTACGTTACGCTCCCGAGGCTGGATTCGAACCAGCGACCAAGTGATTAACAGTCACCTGCGCTACCGCTGCGCTACTCGGGAAAGCACGGAGATTTTCATCTTAACGCGCCTGTGAACGGAACGCAATGCTATATACCCGCTCCATTAAGGATCGCAATGGGCACCTTTTTTTCATTGACAAGGTCTTATATTAGTTTGGTATAATCGTCTGGTCTGTGCTCCAACAGGTCGAGCATACAAACCGTTATTCCTTGATGGTTTCGTCCAGGTCAACTGGGCGGATGAAAAGCTCATCCGACTCGCACAGACGAAACTTTTCGTCCGCTTCTATCTATTTACTATCTATATATCTGAATCGACTGATCCCAATGCAGTCCGACCGCGCCTGGACCCGGCCCGGACTGAGAAATTGCAAAGCGGCTGTATACTGTGTTGCGTATCGTAAGAACGACCATAATTAGGGCGTCTGGCGGCCCTTTTAAAACGTGCGAGGTAGAGGAAGTAGACCATGAGCTTGTTCGGCACACAAAAGGTTAGCAAAGGCTTAGCAGAAGAAGCCGTCAGTATGGTCGAGAGTTATTTTCGCCGCCGCGGTTTGGATCTCAACCAGCATCAGCTGGCAGGCTCAGAAGGATTCGGCTGGTGGCTGGTTGAGGGTTCTGCGAAAGTTTACATCTTCGTTCAGGACAGCCCAAACGGTGCCGTGCTGCGCATCACAAGCCCGCTTGTCTATCTGCCGAAGACCAACAAAGAGCCAATTTACAGGAAGCTGCTCGATCTCAATTGCAATCTCAGCAGTTGTGCGCTCGCCACTCACGAAAACATTGTCCTGGTAGTTGCGCAACGGCCGACCATCGGCATGATTCAAGAAGAGCTGGACGAGCTCGTTTGGAATATTGCTTACGTCGCCGATCTCCTCGACAACAAATTGGCTGATGAATTCAATTGCGAGATGTACGGCGAAGATCCGGCATCGGCAAAATCCGGCAAGAAATAAGACAACAAACGGGAAAGAAACAAGGTAATTCAAAAAGGATCGATACAAATTGCAGAAAACTTACGGTAACCCTGTGATAGCACATTCACTTCTTTCTGAAACTGATATTGCCTTCGTGAGCGGACTTGTCAAACGAGCCGGCGAAACGGCAATTCGCATGCGTGAAGGCGTAAGCATAAAAGAGAAGACGGGCCCTGCCGATATGGTGACGGCTGCCGACTGCGAGCTGTCGCGTTTGTTGGTGGGAGAACTGAGCGCAAGATTTCCCGACGATGAAATCGTGTCTGAGGAAGACGAGCATCACTCGCCGCATGGATCGTCTAGCAGAGTCTGGCTCGTTGATCCGATCGACGGGACGGAGAACTATATTTGCAACGATGGCCAGTATTCTGTCATGGTGGGATTGCTCGTAGACGGCAAGCCGTCTTTCGGCTGGGTTTATGCACCGGCGTGGAAAGTCCTGTATCTGGGCGGCCCCGGCTGTGGCGCCTTCCGCCAGGAGCTAAACGGCGAGGCGGTGCCGTTCAAAAGGCTGGGGAGAATTGAGCTTGCCTCCGTGGCCCGCGTCATCATGGGCGGTCGCGATCGAAAGAGCCATCCCTGGGTTATGGAATTGCCGCAGGTGCAAATCGTCAAATGCGGAAGCATCGGTCTGAAAGTGGCGAAAGTGCTCGAGGATGCTGCAGACTTTTATGTTCATCTTGCCGGTCGTCTCAAGACCTGGGACACCGCAGGCCCAATCGCCATCGCACTCGGCGGCTCGCTGGAAGTAGGTCCGATCACGGAAGGCGAAATTGTCTTTCCCAAAAACAGCGTGAAGCTCGAGTCTTCCGTCATCATTGGTCGTCCGGGTTGCCTGGAATGGTCGAGAGCATATATCGCAAAGGCTCCCGAGCACAATCAATCGACGTAATGACCATTATTGCCGATGCCCACACTCTCAACCAACTGTGCGAAGAAATAACTGCCAGCGGCAGATTCGCACTCGATCTCGAGTTCATACCCGAGCGCACATACGCCCCCGTTCTTTGCCTGATTCAAGTGGCTACCGATAGCGGCGTGCACCTCGTTGATCCTTTAGCTGAAATTGATCTCAACCCTCTCTGGCAGAAGCTGACCGAACCCAATTTGCGCGCTGTGCTCCATGCGGCAAGCCAGGATCTCGATCTGATTTACAAATTGGCCGGCATCGTGCCCGTCAATGTTTTCGATACGCAATTGGCTGCCGGATTTGCCGGTCTGGGTTATCAGGTCGGTTACGCTCGCCTCGTCAATCAGCTCCTGGGCGTGACGGTGGCGAAGACTGAGAGCTTCACCGATTGGTTGACGCGTCCTCTGACCGAAGCTCAAATTGCTTACGCCACTGACGATGTCAGGCATCTTTTGCCGCTGTTCGACAAAATCTCAGAGCGTCTCAACAGCATGGGCAGATTTTCCTGGGCCGAAGAAGAATGCAAGAAATATCACGACCCTGAGTTTTATCACAAGGAAAAAGAAATCGAATTCTTCAAGGTCAAAGGTGCAAGCGGTCTGGATCGGCGCAGCCTGGCGGTGCTCAAGCAGCTCTTCGAATGGCGAGACAAGACAGCGGCCCGTCTCGATCGCCCGCAGAGGAGTCTTATCTCTGACAGCATATTAGTGGAGTTGAGCCGCAAGCCGCCGACCAGGATGGAAGATCTGCAACGCATGCGCGGATTGCGACCGGATCAATTGAGAGGGTTTGGCAACGGCATCTTGCAGGCGGCCTCCAGAGCTCTCGCCATACCACACGAAGAGTGGCCGACCTGGCCTTCCGCACGCGTTCCGCCAAAAAGAGAAGTGCTCATCGGCGATCTTCTCTTTGCCGTCATGAAAGTAATTGCCTACGAAGAGAATTTAGCAACCGAGTTGATCTCCACACGCGACGATTTGCAGACACTTGTGAAAGCGCACCGAGAAAAAAAGTTGGATCAAAAACAAATTCCACTTTTGCAGGGGTGGCGGTATGAGCTTGCCGGGGAAAAGATGCTCGCCTTACTCGAGGGCTCCGATCTCATCATCTCGATAAACGGCAGCGAAGACGCGCCAGTTGATTTGCGATTCGAAAAGCGTTCGTCGTGAGCCGGCGCCGCGAACTAAACGCGGCAGCCATTCGCTGTTGAATCGCCGGGGCGTCTCGGACTTGTTCTTTCCCCCGCTAACCGCTATGCGATGTAATTCAGGCCTGCCGTTGCTGGGGAATTTCTCTAACTTCGGCGGCAATTTCCGATTGCAGCGTTTGATTGATGAAATTCGCGTATTCCTGGCGCATCTCGGTTATTTTCTGCGTAAGCTCGTTGATGTTGACGACTGCTTCTGCAATTTTGTCTTCAGCCTCATCGATGGCGCGGCGATAACGCTCACTTGTCGAGCCGAGCGTGCGCACATTCTCACGCGCGCGCTCTTGCTCCGCCTTAAACTGCATCACTTGCTCTTGATAGCGCTTGCGAGCCTCAAGAAGAGTGCGAATCATCTGGCGGCGTTCCATCACCTCGGTCAAAAAGGCAACGAATTTTTTATCGACAATGTTTTGGGACAAAAGCCAATTTACATCGCCGATTTCCGGAGAGTCGAAATCCTCCAGGCGGATCGTTTGATAACCCTGCCATTCTTCAATGACCATCAACGGATATGATTCGCGCGGTTTCAGATCGACTTTGAAACGATAGTAATTGTGGGTCACTTCGATCGGCTTTTCTTTGCCCACCAGGGTGAGACTTGGATTGACGGGATGCTCGACATAAACGACTTTCTGTCTGTCGGACAAGCTTTCGAGATGATAAATCTTTTGGTTTTCTTCCTTGTAATCCATATAGATGAAGCCCTGCCAGGAGCGGACTCTCCATACGGGCTTTCTTTCATATTTGTCGCGCACGACAACGCTCACGCTTTGATCGAGCGCAAAAGGCAAGATTCGCGTATCGCCGCTTTTGAGCACATCGAGAAGCGCCTCGCCAGCATAGGAATCGTTTTCCATTATCGTGACCGGCCCGGCTTCCAGTGTCAGTCCGGTCGTATTGCGCAGGCGCACGGCGGCATAAGGAAATTTTGCATGCCTGCTCGAATTATAAAGAGACATCCGCTCGCCTTCGATGATCTGATTGACGATCGGAATAAGCGCCGAGCTGTTGCGCGGAATGGTTACCGGTGTGTTGATCCTGTACTCGACCAATTCGCCTGTCTCTTTCGGTTCG
>DATNRC010000192.1:0-4534 GCA_036703705.1 Candidatus Obscuribacterales bacterium | reverse complement strand
CGTTCCGCGTTGACACTGATACTGGTGCTTACTGCCTCAAGTTGCACAGAAACAAGATTGCGGGGCGCATTCACGTGGAAGAGCAGTTCTTGCAGTTTTTGCAACAGAATGGTTTCACTCTTTCTCCCAAAATGGTGGCGGCCAACGATGGAAACTTTCACATCGATGTGAAGGACGAACACTGGTGGCTCTCGCTCTTCATCGAATCCGATCCGTGTCCTTTCTGGATGATGCCCACATGGCGCAATGCTGTCTGTTATCGCGGCGGTGCAGAATTGGCTCGGCTGCACAGAGTCTCCGATGCCCTCAACTTCGATGAGCTCAAAAGGTGGCTGCTCCCGCCGCCGGAGCACGTGAAAACTCTCTCCTCCCAGGCTACTCCGTCGGGAATAGAAAGCGTTTTGCCTTCTTTGAGGCATTCGTTGAATCAGCTCCTGTCGGATTGCGTCGTTTCCATAGAACGCGACAACCGGCGCGACGACGCGGCGCTTCTCTTTCTTCTCGAGCACTCGCCGCAACTGGAAGACATATTGGATGACGCGCTTTCCAAGATTGAGGAAGTGGTGAAAGAGCGAGGGCAGCTGGAATTGATGGCGCATGGCGATTATCACCCAGGCAATCTGCTCAGCGGGCAATCCGATGAAGCGCTTGAGGTTGTCGGAATCGTCGACTACGAGCACAGCCATCTCGAAGATCCCATATTTGACGTGGGCTATGCGGTGGTGATGTTTTGCGCTCCATGGCTCAGCAGCCTGGAAGATTTCGTCAGCGGACGCAAGAGCTTCAAAACTGACTTTAACAAGGGCGCGATCGGTGGAATCGATGGCAAACTGCTGCGCAGCTTGCTCGAAGGATACCTGACGGGATTGGAGCGCGGTTTGCGGCACGGCGGCGTGCTCAGGGTGAAGGGACAGACTACGCGCGCCTTGGCTCAACGGTTGCATATGCTGCTTGGACCATACATGATCGTGTCGTGCTTCTTATTGCTCACCTGGCTCCTGAAGAAGTATTTGCACTATCCGCAGCGCTATCGTGCCTGTTATGAGCGGGCCGTTGTGCACTCGCTGAACTTGCTCTTTTACATGGCTCGAGAAGAGCATCGTCGGCGCAACTGGCTCAATTTTGTGCCGGCTGCCAGTGAAGTCGTATAGTGACAGCAAGGTGCCTTGAGATGCGGAGCGTATTGCCGATGAACTACTCGCGCCTTATTCCCTCGATTGCCGCCGCTTTCGGCGTGTCGATCCTGCATAGTGCCGCCTTGGCGCAAGTCGAGATTCGCGGCAGGGTGACGGATCAGCAGCAAAAGCCGATTGCCGGTGTGCCCGTATCTGCTTGGGACCAGGACGGCGAATGGTCGATCTCGACCAAAACAGATGAAAATGGGCGCTTTTCTCTAAACCACAAAAATTGCGACAAAGTTTTTGTCGAGGTCGCTCCGCCCTTGAAATCCTCGCTGGCATCTGCGCTCTTCGAGGGATTGCCCGGTGACAAAACAAGGCAAATTATTGTGCATCTGAGGAAGGGTTTTGCGGTGCGCGGCAAAGTTGTGCGCGAAAATGGACAGGGGATAAAGGGAGTAGTTGTCAAAATAAGCTCGCTACAACAAGCCGGCAGCGGAAACGCACATGACGGCGGCGCAATCGTCACCGCCAGCGATGGCAGTTTCAAACTGATCCTTACCCCGGGCGCCAAAATGATGCAAATAATCAATTCGCGTTACCCGGATCTCAAAGAAAGAGTAGAACAAAGGTTTCAGGTTACGTTTGACGGCTCGCTCGATCCTGTAATCATCCCCCGAAGAAACTAATGGGAATCGCATGAAAGTTGCATACTTCGATTGTCCCTTTGGAGCTGCAGGCGACATGCTTCTGGCCGGCTTGGTCGGCGCAGGTGTGCCGGTTAATCGTCTTCTGGAGGAACTCGAAAAAATCGACCTGCCTAAAGGCAGTTTCGAAGTACGAATCGATGAAGTCATACGATGCAGCATCCTGGCAAAGAAAGTGAATGTCTTTTTGCCAAAACATGTGTGCACGCACGGACATAAGGACGAGCACGAGCATGGTCACGAGCACGAGCCATCCCATTTTCATCCCCATGTACACTTTCGGCCGGATGGTTCTTCCTACGCTCATTCGCACCCACATGGTCACTCCTCGCAGGCTCTCGATCACTCAGCGCACCCGCCCGCGCACCCGCCCGCTCATGAGCACGACCAAGATCCGCACGCTCGTGACTCTTCGTCTTGTGGGCATGAACAAGAATGTGGTGCTGTGCAAAACCAAGAGCGAGATGAACAGCAACTCTTCAACTCGCACCCCCATTCCTACGCCGACGCTCACCCCCAACCCCACCGCGGCTTGAGGGAGATTTTGGAGATCATCTCGAGATCAAAAATTTCCCCGCGCGCAAAAGAGATTGCTGCCGCCATTTTCACTAAATTGGGGCATGCTGAAGCGAAGGTGCATGGTGTATCCGCTGACGAGATACACTTCCATGAAGTAGGAGCGATCGACGCCATCGTCGACATCGTCGGTTTCGCCATTGCATACGATTTGCTCGGCATTGAGAAGAGCGTTGTCTCTCCCCTGCCCGTGGGAATGGGAACGGTTAAGACGATGCACGGACTTTTCCCGGTTCCCGGCCCGGCGGTGCTGGAGCTCATGCAAAGTGCGCAGGCCCCTGTGAGGTCGAGCAACATTCAACACGAATGCCTTACTCCTACCGGCTGCGCGATACTGATGTCGATTGCTGATTCATTTGGTTCGATGCCTGATATGGATCAGATAGTTGCTGTCGGATATGGCGCGGGTTCCCTGGACTCGCCCGAGCAACCGAATGTCGTGCGCATTGTTGTTGGTGAGACAGAAAGCAACGTCTCGAGAACAAGCTATGAGCGCTTCCGCTCGGAATGGATTGCCGTGCTGGAGGCAAACCTGGATGATTTTTCGCCTCAACTGCTGGCCAATGCTGCCGAGCTTTTGATGGAAAACGGTGCCTTGGACGTCTTTGTATTGCCTTGCGTCATGAAGAAAGGACGGAGCGGACATTTGCTCTCGGTGTTGTGCAAGCCCGGTGAGGCGAAAAATCTGGAGGAAATGATCATCGTCAACACTTCCAGCCTGGGTGTCAGACGTTATCTCGCTGAAAGACTCATTGCTGAGCGCGAATGGCATGAAGTGAAAATCGGAGAACGTCTCGTGCGCGTGAAAGTGGCGCGTGATCTTGCCGGCAAGGTCATAAATGTCCAGCCGGAGTATGAGGACTGCGTGGTTTGTGCAACCGCAGATGGTGTTCCGGTCAAGGATATAATCGCCCTGGCGGCAGCAAAGTACAAAGAGCAATTGAGGCAATGCAAATGAAGTGGAAAATCTATTTGATTGTATGTGCGGCCAGCATCGCATTGCAGGCAAACGCTGCCGAAGGCCCGGCTTCCTCCTCCTCGCCGACGGATTTGGTGAAGGCTCTTGAAAGAGCGAAAGCCGTTCCGTCCGGATCCCAGGTGGCCGTCGCGATTCGTGAATCAGAAGCGCTCGTCACCATATATAGTGCAAAATACGCAGGCGCTGAGGAGTCCTCTCTGAAGATAGACGCTGTCCTTGTCGCCAAGTGGATGTTTGATCAAATCAAGAACGTCACTCGGGTTAAGGTTCGCTTGGGAGCGCCGGCATCCAGCGGAACGCGAGTACGACAGATTACTGTCAGCAAGGGAGACGTGCGCGCTTTCGGCGCCAAAGAGATTAGCCAGAGGGAGCTGTTGTCCTCCTTGGAGGTTTCCCTGATTAAGGAGGTGCAGCCAGTGACGCAGATGCGAACGGTGTCTGCCTCGAGCACCACCGGAGCTGCCGCTAATCTTGAGCCCATGGAGAACTTCAGTGCCTCTGTCCGGACAACGCAACCTTTTGTTACGTACAGAAACAGCGAGAGCGGAATGAGCTTGCTTTATCCGCGCGGCTGGAAGGTTACTGAACGCCCCGATAAGGATACACTCTTCAAGATTGAAGGTGCCGGGGCGGAGCTCTCCGCAGGCGTTGCCGAGGGTGCGGGGATCACTAAAGAGACCGTCGCCCGTCTTTGGGAGGAGCTGATTCTTTCACAGCTGGCAAAATATCGCCTCGTCAAGGAGCAGGTCGGCCGCATTGGCCCCGCGCGTTCCATTCAATGCTTGAGCAAGCTCGTTCAATTTCAGCTGGGTGATGTGCCGGTTTCTCAGCGCTGGTTTTTCTTCGGGCAACAAGGGAGGATTTATCATGTAGCTTTCTCGGCTGCCAGCAAGCAGTTCGAGCAAGTGGCGCCGCTGATGCAAAACATGATGGCCAGCATCACCTTCACCTCACCAGGCGTGGTGCGCCAGACACAGCGACCTTCCGAAGTCACGGCGCAGTTGAATTATTATCGATCGAGCAAAGGCGATGTTGCATTTGCTTATCCCAAAGGTTGGGAAGTGCTCGAGCATCCAGACCCTGACACACTGGTCAAAATCACCGGCAAAAATAACGACGGTCTCGGTGCGGAAGTTGCCGTAGGCCGCCTGCAA
>DATNRC010000191.1:0-4188 GCA_036703705.1 Candidatus Obscuribacterales bacterium | reverse complement strand
AGAACCGCCGGCGCATTCGCTTATACGACAGCAATGACCACGCTCAGCGGCATGCCGGCCATGGATTATCAGGTTCCGCAAAAGGGACCTGACAATGCCACTTTGGAAGGCGACCTCGTCAATATGCCGGTGCCGAACCTTTTGCAGTCAGTCTCTATGAGCAAGATGACCGGCAAGCTGGTGATAAACTCCAGCAAGGCCGGCTCGGAGCTGTTTTTCGAGGAAGGCACTCCGGTGCATGCCGTGGCCGCGGAAGCCCAGGGGGACCTTGCTTGCCTTGAGGTGCTCACCTGGGAAGAAGGAAAGTTCCGCTTTTATCCCAATGAGCGTTGTCCCGAAAAGACCGTGAAAAAGAGGCTTGATTCGCTCCTCATGGAGGGCATCGGGCTCCTCGATCAAACCAAATATCTGACGAGCCGCAACGTCGGTCTGGAGACCTATTTGTTTCGCAAGCATCCCAATCTTTCCGAAGCCGAGTTCGAAGAGAGGGTTTCTAAATTCGTGCCGCTGGACATGACTGTGCAGAAGCAGTTCTACCAGGCGATCGACAACATGAGCAATATCTTCGAGCTCCTGCGCCGCCGGCCGATGGTCAAGACGGAATGGGTGCCCATTCTTTTCAATCTGCTCCACGCCGATCTCGTAACGACATCGGACAAGCCGCCATCGGCGGTGCGAATGGAGCAGCGCCCGATCCAGAGCCTCGACCGGGCCATGATTGATGGGCAGATTGCCAAACTCACTCGTCCGGAGACCGGATTGTTTACCTACCCCATGCTTCTCTTCTTTCTCGAGCAGGAGTTTCATCGTTACCAGCGCTTGAGCGTCCCCTTCAGCCTGATTCTTTTCGAGATGCGGCTCCGGGACCAGACGGGCATTCCCCAGCCCATGCCCATGCCTTTGCTTCAGGAGGCTCTGAGGCGGCTGGGAACGGTGAGGAGAAATCTCGATATCATTGCTCACTTCGAGACTTTTGATTTTGCGGCTCTTCTGCCCCACACATCGACCGACTCGGCGGTTTATTTCGCCCATCGCATTCATGAGCTCATTGTCAGCACCCCGCTAGCTCCTGGTGTGACTCTGGCTCACTTAAGCCTGTCATTCGGCGTCGCCGGAATTCCGGAGGACGCGGAAGATCCGGGCTTCCTTTTAGCAGCTGCCCGTGAGGCTCAGCAAAAGGCATCACAAGGCGGACTGTCGGTTTGCTTATTCCGCAACATCAACATGGCTCAAATCGGGCCTTTTTAAGGAGGTATCGTTAGTATCACATCTGGTGCCGTTGGCGGTTTTTGAATGAGCGCGTATATCTGATCGAAGGAAGACCCAAAGCCATAGAAAACAAATGTTCAGACCACCCAAACCACCTCCCCCACCGCCACCGATCCGGCTGCCCAAGCTCAAGATGCTGCCGTCCTACGATCACGTGGCTGAGATGCTGACTCAGGCCCAGCATTCACGAGGCAGGTTGGTGGAGCTCGTTTTCGAAACCGCCAATCCCTCCACCGAGCGCATGCTGGCCGTCAAATGCTCGTCTACCGACGACAGCGATCCGATATGGACGTTTTATTCGGCATACTCGGATGGCAAATCGGCAAGCGATCCCAGCTGGAGCTATCCGTCGCCGGACGTCGCTCTCATACACAACATCGTCACTCGCGAATGCACGGGCGGCCCCATTGAAGAGTCGGAGGCGCAACTTACTACCTTATCCGGGTTCAAGCACCAGGTGCCAACTGGCGAAGAGCTTGCCGCCGCCTTCAGGCAGGCGGGCGACGTAATACCCGGGCAGAACCAGGCCAGCCTGCAAGGAGATCTGGCCAATTTCCAGGTTCCTAAGCTTCTCCTGTCCATAGCCATGAGCGAGCTTACGGGCAGACTGTTTGTAGACAGCACTCAGGGCGGCGCGGAAGTATTTTTTGAGAACGGCAGACCTTTGCACGCCGACGCTCTCGATCAGCAAGGAGACATGGCCATTGTCGAATTGATGACGTGGCAGACGGGGCGTTTCCAATTTCACGATAATGAGCGAACCACTCTGCGCACCGTGTATCAGCAGCTCGAAGTGCTGGTCAGGCATGGAACGCCCTTGCGCGAGCAGGCGAGGGAGCTGGCTCAGCTTGGTCTGAAGATGGAATCTTATCTCATTAGAAGAATGCCGAATCTGACGGAGGCGGAATTCGAAAGAGCGGTGGCAAGAGGCATTCCGCTCGACATGAATATGCAGAAAATTCTTTATCAATGCATCGACAATCAAAGCACCGTATTCGATATCCTGCGCCGCCACCCCATGCCAAAAACCGATTGGCTGCCCGTGTTGTATAACCTTCTCAAATGCGAAGTGATAGTTCTTTCCGACAAGCCGGCACAGGTTCATAAGCCGCTTCCTCTCGAAGCCATGGGCCTCGATCGCAAAGTTATCCAAGCCGGCATGAAGAATCTGATGCGACCGGAGACGGACCTCATCAACTATCCCTTGATTCTTTATTTTGTGGAGCAGGAATACTTCCGTTATGAGGCAAGCGGATTGCCATTTTCGGTGATCGTTTTTGAGATGGCCCTGCGCAAGCCTGATGGCACAGAGCCCCTGCCCATTCCTCATATAAAGGAAGTGGCAAAGCGCATTGGTCTTGTGACGCGCAGGATCGATCTCCTGGCGCACTTCGAAACTTTTGCTTTTCTCCTCTTACTGCCCTACACGCCTGTTTCGTCCGCCGCGGTTGTCGCTAATCGCATAGTGCAGTCGGTACTATCAACTAATTTGATTGAACTGGAACCACAATTCGTTGCTATGGCTATGGGCATTGCCGGGCTGCCTGAGGATTGCCAGGACATGGGTGTGCTTTTGGCCGGCGCCAAAGAAGCAAAACGCCGCGCCCAGCAAGGCTCCTCACCAATCGTCCTTTTCCGCGACTTGAGGGTGTAAGAGGCGCGGGTCCCCTCCATTTACTCCTCAGCGATTTTTTATGGGATCTCCGACGCCAAGCTAGCAGCAAGCAACGAGCAGCCTACATAGAAAAGGGGAATTACCGGGTTGCCAAGATTGTTGGTTAGAGCGTATCCTGCAATAGCAAAGCGGCGAGCTGGTCGATAAATGCGCAGCTGTGCGCAGGAGACCAGCTTCAGGAATTTCTGGAAGCCTGGGCGGGGAAAGATGAGGGCGTTTTATGCATCCTGAGATGACTGCGGGCAACGAACGCGGCAGTTCCGGCGCACATGTATTGTTCGCGACATGGCTGGGCGAGCTGTTTGATGGCATGGACGCTTCGATCTATGTGCTTGTTCTCTTTCCGGCTCTTTCCGAACTGTTGAAGACGACCGATCACAGTCAAGTCGGAGTGGTCGGCTCATATGTGCTTGCCATTTTTATGGTCGGCTGGGCGGTGGGAGCGATGGTCTTCGGTTGTCTTGCCGACTATATTGGAAGGGCAAAGACGATGATGATTACGATCTTGCTCTATGCAATCTGCACGGGACTCTGCGCAATAAGCCAGACCTGGCAGGAGCTGGCTTTCTATAGATTTCTTGTCGGCTGCGGCATCGGCGGAGAAATCAGCATTGGCGCCGTGATGCTTTCTGAATTCTTCAAGGGGCGTTCGCGATTGCACGCCGTTGCTTTTCTTTCCACATCTTTTGGTTGCGGCTATCTCATTGCCGCAGTTTTGAATCTACTGCTGGGTGGACTCGGATGGCGCTGGCTCTTTCTTGCCGGCGTGGCACCGGCGCTGGTGACTGTCTATATCCGGGCCAAGATAAAGGAGCCCGAGCAATTCATCAAAGTTCAGCAAATTAAGAAGGTCTCTTCAGGCAAGGGAAGGAGCCACTTCGGCGATGTTGCGGGATTCACATTCTTGAAATTGTTCAATCCGGAAAATCGCGGCAAAGTGCTGGTAGTCATTGGCCTGGCTTCAACAGCAATTATTGGTTATTGGGCGGTTCTGTCGTGGATTCCAGCCTGGGTCAATCAATTGACGGGCACAAATGCGATTGCGGAACGGAGCCAGACAGCAATCACGATGAATATTGGCGCCATACTTGCTGCTGCATTCGGCGGCGTGTTGATTGAGCGTCTGGGACGTGCAAACGCCTTTCGCTTCGCTTTTGCTGGCGGCTTGATCAGTTGTGTGTCGATGTTCCTGTCGGTGAAAGCATTCGGACCCATGCTTCTTGGTTGGGTATTTTTCGTAGGTG
>DATNRC010000190.1:0-18965 GCA_036703705.1 Candidatus Obscuribacterales bacterium | reverse complement strand
TCCCAACTCCAGTCGTGTGTTTTTCGCTTTAGCTCGCGCGCGTGATGAGCTTGGCGACACGCAGGGATCGATACGGGCTTATGAAGAGGTTTTGCGCATAAAACCCGATCATCCGCAAGCAATCTTCAATATAGCCGGCTGCTACCAATCGATGGGCAATTTGCAGGAAGCCATAAAGTGGTTCCGCCGTTATGCCAACCTCACTCCACAAGCGCCCGATGCTATACAGGTTCAAGGCATAATCAACGCTCTCTCGGAAAAATCGTCCGCTTTTGCCTTCGATCCTAAGAAAGTAGACTACTGCGACGCCGTGGCGGAAAATGGGCGTTTCCATCGCTGGCCCAGAGAACGGCTTCCCATCAAAGTCTTCGTCAGCGATGGACAATACGTGCCCGGTTTCAACGAGCAGTTTCGCTACATTTTCTTCGAGAGCTTGAACACCTGGATGAAAGCCTCCCAGGGCAGATTGCACTATGTGCTTGTCGACAACAAAGAACAAGCGGACATGACTTGCGAATGGACGGGCAATCCGTTTGATGTGAAGCCCACCGGCAATAATGTCGAACAAGGCGTGTGCAAATTAAAGTCCGTGGACAGGGGGCGCGATTTCATCGAGATAGAGCGCGCCGACATACGAATCCTCACCATCGACAGGTCGACGCAAAAGCCTTTGAGCGAGGAGGAAATGAAGAAAACGTGCCTGCATGAGCTCGGGCACGCCATGGGACTGCAAGGGCATTCAACGAACAATCACGACATTATGTTTTTCGCCATGTCTACAACAGTGTGGCCGGTGATTTCCAAACGAGACAAAGCGACGCTGTTTCGCGTATATGAAGGTTATCCGCAGCTGGGAAGCTATTGACGGCGCACCAGGCGCATCAAGCATTGTTGCTCACAGGGGGCAGTTTCACCAGGCCGCCATTCTGCAGCAGAGCGGCGAGATTTGGCTAATCAGGCTTGTTGTCGGGATCACCGGCGTTCGACAGATCGTCGATGAGAATGATGGATCCTTTGTTTTTTGCTTTTTTGAGAGTCCGCCCAAGCACTTGTGGAATGCCGGAAACAGCATTGATTGGCGCCAGACGGAGAGCGACTTTTTTCTCCTCCAGATCGCTTTGCGTCGGTGTTGCTCCTTTTGCCAGGTCGCGCTTAGGCACGACAACTACTTGCGTCGGCTCCTCCGGTGCATTTTGAGAGTATGTGGTGAGACTGATCTGGCTAAGAACAGCCGCGCAAACCGCGAGCAAGACGCTCAGTCCTTTTCTCTGCATGCTCGAATCCTCTTTACGAAAACGCGCTACCTTATGGACCGCCAGGTGGGCCGCCGGCATAACTTCCGCCCGCATAATTGGGAACGGATGAAGCCATCTCCATAATCTTAAATCCGGACGGCACTGAAAAATTCGAGGGATCCGGTTTGGCAAGGGAATAGTTTACAAGCTTCGTAGTGCTGACAAAACCAGCCCCATGGCATGTGGAGAACATCAAAGCCCCGATGTCCGTAGCTATCCATGACTCCACCGACATGCCGTTGGCTTCAGCCTCCCATCCCTGGCAGGGATGGCCGTCGATAATTCTCACTCCCAGCTCTTTCACTTTACCTTTGAAGTTCTGAGCCATTTTTGGATCCCACACGGCAAGCCGAGGATCGGGAGTGCAGGGCATTTTCATGGCTACCCGCTGGGCCTCGACGATGTAGACCATGGACTTGGTGGTCAGATCAACAAGAGTAATGAGTCTTCCCCTCGGTGTGGGCATTTCATGGCGCTGGCGCCCCTTGCCGTCAAGAACGCAGCGATAGATGATGGTGCCCGTAGCCGATGAAACCTCATATGTCGCGTCAATCGGCTTTTGCACCCATTGAGCGGCTGCCTTGTTGGTAATGCCGCCGGCAGCGCCTTTCGCCGGAACAGCAGCAGTGGCTGCCACAGCAGGCCCTTTCTGGGCGGCGACCGCGGGCGTGTTTTGCGCCGGCGGCGGAGCCTTTTGGGGCAACTGAGCAATGCTCTCCGGGCATAAGCAAATCGTGAAAGCTGACAGAATTGCTGTCTGGAAGGCAAGTCTTTTCATTCTTTCTCCTGTTGCAGCAAGCCGCACCGGCAATCTCTCGGCATTATCTGCTCCGACGAGCGATAGGATTCTCTTCTCTACTATTGATATCCTTGTCATGCATGTTAGCAGACTGAAGACCAAAACAACCCGAAATCTAATCGCGCAGCTCGTCATTTGTGCTCGACCTTGCGCCGTCACGGATTATCACCGGCGTCCCGATGCCGACCATTCTTTCTTCAACCAGGCGTTTGAGATTTGCTTGCCCGACGTGGATGCATCCTTCGGACGTCATTGCTCCAATGCGTCCTTTTTCGATCGGTGTGCCGTGCAGTCCGATTGAGTACCAGCGCACAACCTTGTGCAAGCGCGCCAGTTTTGGCCCTGTTTTCGGTCCGTCAATGCCGATGTAGGCGAAGCCGTATGCCTCGTCTGGTTTGCCGTCGCGATTGAAGTCGAGGCTGTTCATATTGGCGAACAGTTTGGCTAATCCGCCGGCGGTTGAGACATATGGTTTGAACGTATTATCGCGGGCGAATCGTTTGACCATTGACGAATCAATTGCGTTGAGCTCAGGTCGGGCGGTGAGAATGACATCCACTCGAAACTCCCCTGTGGGCGTGACGGAGTCGGCGATTGATTTTTTAGGTGCCAGGCCGCCCTTTCCAATGCCGACAGGACATCGCAAAAGCACATTCCCTCGCGCCGAGACTACCTGCATTTCTTTTGACCGGCGATCGATAATGATGCGATTAGTCGAGATCTGGGATGATTCCGCGCGGACGCAAAGCGAAGCTACAATCGTCAGAGCAAACGCCTTAGCCAACGTCTTAGCCGACGCCTTGGCCAACGCCTTAGCAAACGCCTTAGCAAACATCTTAGCCAACGCCTTAGCCCATGTCTTAGCCTACGTCTTAGCCAACGTCTTAAATCAGGTCGATTAATTTGCGCCACCACGGGCGGTTAGACTCGGCGAGCTCGCGCAGCACTTCCTCAAACGAATTGCGCAAATCTTGAGACTGCATCTTCAGCTCGAGGGTTTCAGCGCGCAGCTGCTCTGCCTCATCTTTTAAGGTCGCCATCTCGCGCTGAGCAACGGTGAGCTCACCGGCTCGAAGAAGCAAATCCGGCAAAAGCGCCACTTGATCTTCCTTGGCGGCGAGCTGCGCCTCCAGCCAGCGCACACGGTCTTGAGAGGAGCGCATCTGTGTCGTGGCAAATTCCAATTGGGCCCGAAGGAGATCGATAGTGGCCTTTAATTCGTTGATGACGAATTCGGAATGTTCCGGCTGCGTCTGCGGTGCGCCCCAGGACATTATTTCCGCGTCCGAGGAGAAAAGCTCCTTAGCGCGCGGCGGCGCAAAATTATCAGTCGCTGCGCTGCAATCGATGGCCCTTAGCAAAGGTTTGGGCTCGGCGCTGAAGACTTTATCCAAAAGTGGCTCCAGCCCCTCCAAACTGGCGGGATCCACGGGCAGCGGCTCTGCCTGGGAATTCAAGTGAGTAATCGACATATGAACACTCGCTTTCTAGTGCGCTGCCACCATGGTATCTCACATGGTACCGATTGCATATACCCGATTTAGATTTTTAGCGCCGCCTGCGAATTCCCATTGGAAACCTCTGTTAAACTATGGCGACGGTGCTGCGTGTTTGAAGGTAGCGGCCCATCATGCGCTTTAACCACAGGCTGCACAATGGCCAAGGCAATTTCCTGGTTTCTGTCATTTATCATCACTGCTTTTGCGGTGAAACTGTCCTTCGATGACATGTCTGCGTTTTTCGCCGGTGATGAGAAGCCAAAACTTTCCTCACGACAAATTGAAAGGCGGGATCTCGATCGGGCTCTGCTTATCAAGTACCTGAGCAAGCATTTGGGCGTAAGCGAAAACGACTTCAGGCTGGCGTCGAATCGTGAAAGCAAAAACGCAGACAAAGACACTTTCACTTTGGTGTTGAACTCCGACAAGGCGGACTGCAAAAGTCTCTTCTCAATTGTAGAGATGCTCAGTTCTCTTTTGCGTTACGAACGAATCATGAATGTTTACTGTTCTAACTGCGATCGCAAAGACCTCAGGAGCATCGTCATTATCCCCGATCAGCTTTTGGAACTTCTCTTCGAGTCCACGCTCGCCGACCAACTGGAGCAAGCTCAAGAGGGAACGACTGGGGACGCCGCAAGCACGCTTGGGCAATGGAGGCGCTATTTGCTTCGCAAGATGCATGAAAGAGTGTACCTCTCTTGCGTGCAGAATCCCCAAAAAGCGATTCCCCTTGTCGACTACATGATTTTGTCGCAAGAAATCGACCACGCAGTCAACCCCAACGATTGTGACGCATTGAAAGCGATGGCTAAAAATCCGGCAACATCCGGCGCTCGCAATGCAGAAATCGCTCGCCACGCCGGTAAATTGCTTTGCCCGGAAGAGGATTCAAAGAAGAGCTCCGGCGCTGCCGGCGATATCGCGCCACGAAGTTCCGGCGCTGCCGGTCATACGGAGCCTAAAGGTGCAGGCATTCCTTCTCACACCGCTGAGAGTCCTGGCACCAGAAGCGATATCACGGCAGAGGTGGAATATGTAAACGGCCACTTGCCGGACGACTGGTTCCGTACGCGCCTCATCGCCTATATTCACGAACGTTCCGGCGCTCTCGACAAAGCCAGAGAAATAAGACGACTGGGCTTTACGGGCGAGATATGGTGCCGGCGAGTCTTGATTGGTCTTGCCATCATCTTTGCTGTCACGACCATCGGTATGCTGCTTGCCCTCGCGCGCGCAAATACAGATCTTGCGCTCAGGCAAGAGCGCCTTTCGGTTGCCTCAGCAGCACCGTATGGAGTGCACAAGACTTTTACTGTCCTTGGCGGCACTCTTTTCTTTTCAATCGGAGGACTGGTGGCGCTTGCTATTTCCATGCCGCAGATGTTCGGCGCCTCAGGCACAATCATCGCCTGCTTCGAACCGGTCAAATATGCGCTTTGTTCCGCGGCGCAAATGATCATCTTGTTCGTGCCCGTGATTGCGCTCGTATATTTCGTGGTCGGGTGCCCCGCACAATTGCCATTCCGCGAGTTCATTCGCTTGGACTTCGGCAATCAGGGATTCTCATTCAAGCAGATGATTTTCCTCGGCTTGCGGATATTTGCAGTCGCCTGGTTTTTCGGCATGGTCGGCATCCTGTTGTCGCTCTGGCTGCATCATCCGCGCGATGAGTATGTCAGTCCCGTCTCTACAATCCTCATGGAGACTGGGAATTTGCCGGCGAAATTGATTCTGGTCGCCAGTATGGCGATTATCGGTCCGGTCCTGGAGGAGATTCTTTTCAGAGGCATCTTGTACACGGCGCTCAGACGCACGTGGGGCATCGGTCCCTCCATCATCGTGAGCTCGATGCTGTTTTCACTTCTGCACGGACAGGGCGCCCCCTGGTTGCTTATCGGCAAATTCACCGTCGGAGCGCTGAATGCCTTTGCCCTCGAGAAGACTCGCAGCATCGTTCCTGGTATTGTTGCGCACATCGCCAACAACACAGTTGTGATCACGCTGCTTTGTCTTTTGTCGCTGGCGAAATGACACTGGCTTGCGCTGATGGAAGCCCGCTCGGAAGAGTCGGCTTAAAGAAACTGCCCTATCCGGGTGACGTTCTTCGATGGCAAATCGTCCAGCCGGACAAGACTGTCGCCGGTGAACGCATCTGACCGCACTCTCTATTTGACGAAGGTGCCGGCAGCGACGATGATTGTGTTCTTTGGATGGAAGTGCCGTCTTGCAGCCTCGTCCACTTTCTCCTTGGTCAGGGACAGATAGCGGTCGGAAATCGCGTCCAGCTCCGCCACACCAAGACCGAGAAATTCAAACTCGCTTAGCGCGCGGGCTATGCCCAGCGAAGAGCTCAAACCGACTTTGAACGTCCCCAGAGCCCGTCCGGTCTCCTTTGCCAGTTCGTCCTTGCTTATCCCCTGCGCCATGTAGCCGTCGATAACTTCATCGACAAGGCGCAGGGCTTTTTCCAGATTAAGCGGATTCACTGTCAATGACACCGTCCACGGTGCAGCACCGAATGCAGTATCGGAAAAATTGGAGTAAATTCCATAGGTCAATCCGGCTTTGTCTCTTATCACCTGGCCGAGACGTGAAGTAATCGTATCCTGTCCAAGCGCGGCATTAGCCAGCTTAGCCGCATAGAAGTCTTTGTCTTTGCGAGTGAGCTGTGTCGGGTGGGAAATGAGCACATCCATGCTCTTCTTGTCCGCCAGCGGCACTTCCAGGCGTTGACGCTTCTCCGGCAAGAGAGCCGGCGGGACATTGATCGAACGCGGATCACCTCCCTGCCAGGCGCCAAATTTATCGCGCAACAGCTGGACGGTAGAGTCGACATTCATATCACCGACAATGGCAATCACCGAAGATCTCGGCGAATAGAGCTGCGAATGGAATTTCTTGAGATGCTCGGGCGTTACCTCATCCAACTCCAGCGCCTGCTCTTCGTAAGTCTTCTCAAAAAACGGATGGGTGGGGGCGTATATCGACCGGCGCAAGCGGTTCCATGCCATCAATCGCGTGTTGTTGAGCGCTTCCGTCAGTTTGGCCTTCCACTCCACTTTCGTCTTGGTGAGCTCCTCTTCAAGAAACAGCGGATTTAAAATGACGTCGCTCAGCAAATCCACGAATTCGCTGAGGTCGCTGGACACAACATGGGTTCCGAAGTTGACCCGGAAGTTGTCGACTGAGAATTCCATGCCTGCCGGAATACCCATGCTCTCCAGGATTTCCGCTATCTTGAGCTTGCTGAAACGAGCCGAGCCTTTCGGCAGCAAGTCACCAACCAGCTCGGCATAACTGCCATTCTCTTCATAGCAGAAATACTTGCCGGCCCGAATGGTGCCGGTGATGCCGACAGATTCCGTTCCCGGGTTGTGCAAGAGAAGCAGGGTCAAGCCGTTGGGAAGAACTTCCTTCACCACGCGCGAAGCAAATGGTGGCGCAGCGCTTTTTGCCTTTGCTGTTTTCACTTTGGCAACCGGTGGGCGGGAAGCAAGGAATTCATCCACATCAAACTCTTCCGGCTCCGGGTGATGAGCGACCTGTGCCTGAGCTGGTGCCGCCGCTTGCTGAGCCGGCGGCATCGTGGGCGGTGGCAGCTGTTTGGGGAAGAAATGCCCGACCGTTCGGTTGGATTTGGCGAAACAATGCCGCGCCGCATTCATGATGTCGTCTTTGGTGACAGCATCAAATCGATCGTCGTACTCCATAAGCCAGTGCCAGCTTGCTTTCGACTCGGCCTCGCCAAGCATGAAAGCGAGGCTGGATGGATCAGCTTTAGAAAGAATTGTCCCCTTGCGGTTCGAGCTGCGCGCTCGATTGAGCTCTTCATCCGTGACCGGCTCTGCAGCCAGTCTTTCCAGCTCTTCAAAGATGGCCGTTTCGGCCTCCGTCACTGGAACATCTGGATTCATGGTGGCACCGACAATAAACATCGCCGGATCGCGCAGATCATCATGCCTGGCAAATACCTCAGCAGCAATCGATGTGTCGATGAGACGTTTGTACAAACGGCTCGAACGCTCGTATGTGCTGCCCAGAATGTGCCTCATCACAGCCAGAGGATAATTGTCGGGATGAGTCGCCTCGGGCACGTGATAGCCAATCCACACTCTCGGCAAATCGCCTGCGCGGTGAATCTCGAAACGCCTTTCGCCTTCTTGCGGCGGCTCGACCGTGTAGACTCCGGGAATCGGCTTTGGCGACGAAGGTATGCGCCCGTAATACTTATGCATATACGTGAGCGCCTTGTCGGGCTCGAAATCGCCAACCAAAATCACCGTCGCATTGTTCGGCCAGTAATAGGTGTTGTAAAAGTCGCGCAAGCGATCCATGGGCACGCCCTCGACATCAGAGCGCCAGCCGATTGTCGGATGGTGATATGGATGCTCGCGGAAGGCAATTGCGTAAAGCTCTTTCTCCAGCGCTTCTTCCGGGTAGTTCTCACCGCGCTCCAGCTCGTTGCGCACCACCGACATCTCCGAGTCGTGGTCTTCTTGCCGGAGCAGAAGATTGCGCATGCGGTGGGCTTCGAGCTCTATGCAAAGCTCGAGATACTCGGAGGGCACGACTTCGAAATAACTTGTGCGATCGAACCATGTCGTGGCATTCCAGTATGCACCTATTTGCGTGAGCAAATCGTCAATGCCATTGCCTTTGTCCGGATTGTGCTTTTTGGTGCCCTTGAAGAGCATGTGCTCCAGGAAATGCGTGGAGCCAGTGTTGCCAACGGCCTCGTTGCGGCTGCCCACTTTGTACACCACAAGAAGTGTGATCACCGGCGACGTGTGATTTTCCAGAAGCAGGACTTTCAAACCGTTGGAGAGCGCATATTCAACAACATTCTTGCACTCGGAAATTTTCTGAATTCCCAGTTCGGCAACGACCTTGTCAACAGCATTCAGCGTCTTAATCATGTCGGTTTCCTTGAAGGAAGTTTTTCTGTGTAAAGACTTAAGATACAGCATAAAAGTATGCGGAAACAGCAACTGTTCTGAATGATGTTGCAACCTTTCTCAAGATGTCATTGTCCCTTGGTAACGTCCTCGCACCATCGCCTCTGATTTAGCTGCTAAAGTACTTTACGAGACTTCCGTATGACTTCGGGCACGCGGTTGGAGAGGACTGGGTGAATATAGCGATCACAGGGGGAACGGGTTTCGTCGGGGCACACCTGGCGAGACAATTGGTTGCCCGCGGTCACTTTCCGAGACTTCTGGCGCGCGGGCTCAATTTGCGAGACGAAACGATTCGCAGATTGCCGAACGCAGCTTTCACGCCGCTTGCGCTCACTGACGACCGCAAGCTGTTTCAGTCATTCCAGGGCTGCGATCTGGTGGCACACCTGGCGGGAATCTGGCATGAAGCCACTCCTGGCGATTTTTATAAGGTGCACGTTGAATCGACCATTCACGTCATTCATGCCGCTCGCAAGGCAGGGGTGAAGAAGATCGTTTATATGAGCTACTTGAAAGCCCGCCCCCGCTGCTTTTCGGCCTGGCACGAAAGCAAGTACGAAGCTGAGGAGCTCATACGCAACAGCGAGCTTGATTACACCATCCTCAAGCCGGCCCTCATGTATGGCAGAAACGACCATCTGCTAACCACCATTGCTCGTTTGCTTGAAATCACTCCTTCCACAGGAACAGTCGGGCTGTTGGAAAAGACGCAGCGGGTTGTGGCGGTGGAAGACGTTGTCGAGATATTGTTGGCCTCACTTCTGCAAAACCGCCTTTCGCGCATGACGGTTCCTGTGATGGGACCGGAAGAGCTCAAAGTAAGCGGAATGATCAGAAAAGTATCTAACGTTTTGAAAAAACCAATCGTCATTCTTCCGCTGCCCGCGCTTTTCCAGCTGTACTTGGCAAGCAACGTCGAAAAATCCTCCCGCGATCCGCTTGTGCCTGTCGTTCAGGTGCGCATGCTCGCTGAGGGAATGGACAAAGTTCAGCCGCCGTGCGACGATATGCCGCCCGATTTGCAACCCAAGACTTTTTTTAATGAAGAGCAGATTATAAGAGGACTTGGCTAGTCGTCAGTTAGAATCTAAAGCTTGACTTGGCATATGCCACGCTCAAAGGCGATTAATGAAACTCCCGATCATACTAGCTGTCACTCTCAGCCTCATCACCATTGCCCCCTCCAAGGCTCTTGCCAACGAAGCGCTGTGGAACAAATACACGCAGCAGGGCGCTCGAGCATACAGTGAGGGCAACTATGGACAGGCGCAACGCAATTTCGAGCAGGCATTGAAAGAGGCGGAGAAGTTCGGTCCCAACGATCTCAAGCTCGCCACGTCACTGACAAACCTGGGTGTGCTTCTCAACTTTCGCGGCCATCACGCCAAAGCCGGCCCTCTGTTTGAGCGCGCCGTGAAGATCAAGCAGAAGGCGCTCGGACCGGACAATTATGAAGTGGTTTCATCGGTGGCCAAACTTTGCCAATTCCACCTCGCCCATGGAAACGCAGCCAAAGCCGATCCCATTGGTTCGAAGATCGTTCTTTATGCTGATAAAAAATTGAATGAAAAACGCGAAGTATCGCTTGCCTTCGAGACTCTTGAGCGCTATTACAAACATCACCGCGAGCTGGAGGAGGCGGAGATTTTCGTAAAGCAGGCCCAGAGCCAAACAGCAAAGGTTACAGCTAATCAATATTTAGAGCTCGCTGTGCTTCTGGACGGACTCGGCTCATCGTTTAAAGATGCGCACAAACTGACGCTTGCCGAAAGCCTGTACAAACGCGCTCTCATACTGAGACAGGGAACACTCAATCCGGAGCACATGGCTGTTTGCTCGAGCGTGGAGAATCTGGCAAAACTTTATCAAGAGCAAGGGCGATATCACCTTGCAGAGCCGCTGTTTAAGCAGGCTCTGGAGATAAGCCAGAAAACTTTGGGTGCGGGCAAACCGGAAACCTTCGCCAAAGTCGAAGAGCTCGGTCAATGCTACGTCAGTCTGGGCAAGCTTTCTGATGCGCAGGAGCTTTATCAGCACACAGTCTCAGCTTTTGAGAACGGCTACGGCAGAAACAACAAATTCGTGATGAACGCACTTCTTGCGCTCGCCAACATCATGATGCGGCAGGGGAAATACGGTTCGGCTGTGCCTCTCTTTGCCGATGCATTGAAGATTTCCGAGAAATTGAACGGACCGCACCACGCGTCGCTGTGCTCGATTCTCGATTTGTATGCCAATGCATTGGACCGCTCAAGCCGCCATGCGGAAGCGAAAAAAATGTACGCCCGAGCAAGAGAAATTCGCGGCTGATGCATAAGCCGGCACACATTCGCTCTCGTATATGTCGCACAAGCACCCATCACTGAATAAAGCGCCTCAAGTTTTTCATTGCTTCGACATTATCTGAGCATGCACCCATTTTTTTCTGAGCAGCTCGGCGCACGGCATCATGCTCATTCGGGTTAACGTGCTTATCAAAAGACAGATAAGGTTTGTCCTTTTATTATCAACTCATTGCACTACAGGCCAAACGTCCCACGAATATGTCTTCTTGAGACCTCTATACTGATTCCAATCCAAGTTACGTTCAAACTGTAATCTCCCAAGCACGATTCCGGGAGCAATCCCCAGTGAGCGCGCAAATTTACAAATAGACTCCTGTGTAGGAGTACCCTGTTGCAAGAACTTGGCTAGCTCCGCAGGTGGTATCAGTAGATCCATGGCGAAGCGACTTGCAGTTGATTCTCTATGATCAAGACTGTTTTGAAACTTAGCTTCCAACAAAACCTCACGTTTCGCGTGTTCATGGTATACATGTCCAGCTTCATGAAAGAACGAGAACCAAAACATGTCATTGGCCTTATGCCGCAGCGTGAGCTGAATAAGTGGTCTATTGTGACTGAGCCAGCGAGTAGCACCACTCACTGAAGTCTTTGGAAGCTCCCTAATGAAAAGAACGATTACGCCTGCACCTGCACACAATCTCAACATCTCCGGTACAAATTCCGCTGGCTCCTTTACTGTCAGAATGCGAATCCTGTTCAGCGCGTCAAGAAACCTGTCACGATCATATTCTTGAACGGTAACTTTCTGCGCTTCGATTTCCCCTTTTCGTAACCAGGCAGCGAGAGCCCATGGATTAGTGGCGAATGCTTCCGACCTTCGAAATGCTGCCTCCTCAACAAGAGGTACCTTGCTAGAACTTACAACACCAAAGTAACTGAGCGCGGACTTTGCCATGCTACATTTGTCTTTGCTTTTTTCAATCCAGCCAAACTCCACCATCTCTTTGATGGGCAGTTCGTCCAAAAACGAGACATCTTTTTCAATGCGTGCATCCTCGTCCTGTCTTGCTAGCCACGCTCGATACTTGGATTCACGAGCAAGCCAAAAAGTAGCTGGTACTCCAAGGACCAGCTCAAACTGCATTGCCGTCTCAGGAGTAATGGCCGCCTTTCCCTGAACGATCTCATTGATCGTTTTCTTTGGCCGACCGGTCCGCGCGGCTAGCTCGGCTTGTGAAAGTCCGTGCATGTCGAGAGTCTCCTGTAGGGTCTCTCCAGGTGGAGATACAAAATCTGGGTTGTATGCTGCTTTCCTCAACTTAATCATGTGTGTCCTCTATTCCGAGTACAAGAATTGATTTAACTTCGGTCCAGTCCATACCTCCATCTGGCTTTCGGGGGAAAGGTTTCTCCGCCGGAGTAAATATCAGTCGTTGAGGGTGCACTAAATCAATAGATAGTTGACCAGCACGGTTCCCCTTCAACTCGTGGCATCGACCTGGCAAGTTACGCATGTCGTCCAGCGAATCAGCTGCATCCAAGTCATCCAGTCGGCGCCGGATGAGTCCTGCCATACGCTCACCGTACTCTCGCACCAGAGCGCGGTGAGTATTGCAGAGTTGTTCAAACCTAGTGTTGTCAAAGTGAATGTCCACCTCGACAGGATACCAACTTGACAATCACCCCAATCGTTACTATATTGAATTAACCCTAGGGGTTAATTCAATACTATAGCACTCCGACCTGGCTGTCAAGCGTCCTCGCTTGCGGCAGCCGCCGCACACATCCTAAATCTCCGCAGGAACTTTCCCGCCAAAAAATACCATTCATTCATTCCTCCATTGGGGATGCAACTCAACTTGTCTTGACACCTTTGCTCCATGGCGGCACTATCACCATGCTCGACTATCCACAATATCGGTTCGCTGAAGGCATATTGAGCAACGACATTTCCGCTCGAATCAGTCATCTCTCGAATTGAACCAGGATGATCATGAGTGAAAAAATAGCTTGTGCCAGAAATTGTTTCGCCTCGCTCGAAAAATCGCTTAGTGAGTCTCGGTCTTGTTCGGAGCAGTGCCATTTCGATAAGTGGTCACATTGAGTGAATTGGAATTGATGGTGATGACCGGCCCTGCCGAAGTTGCGCTCACGCCGATGTTCTGCAGATTGGTATTAGTAAGATTCGCCCTATTAACATGGCAAATTCTCGTTGGCAACCCTGTCTGACGTGAGCAGGCAGTTCTGCGCAAGAATTGACGGTTCGCCAACAATGTGCGTTTTCTGGGTTTGTTGGCAAGCATGGGCGCCATTGTTCACATTCTTTCCGGCTAATTGTGACGGCCATTGAGAGCGGGGACGACCAGTCACGCCGATGTCGAGAACGATGTACCCTGCAGAGCCTCCCATCAAATCTTGGGGATTAGATTTTGTAAGTCCTGTGGTAACAGGCATCCCTACCGCGACCAGCCGCGCGAAAGACGAGCGATACTGAAACGCACGCAAAAGGCCCAGAAACTGAACATGCATGCGCTTTTCAGCCTATGCTGTCGCGAAATTGGGGCAGGGAGACAGGGAGAGGTGAATGGGTGATATTGACACTCAATCGGCAAGGGAGCAGAGTGAGCCCGCTCAATGGGAGCTTGCCGCTGTATCTCTCCAAACACGAACCTTAAATGAAGACCCACCCGTAATCAGAATCCGCCGGTAGCCAACACTGGCAAGATATGCCTCCATTTCACCGGCTAGAGCCTCGCTGGCAGCAAGAGGTCCGAGCGCTGCCCAAATCATTCCCTTGTGTTTCTCTTTGCGAAAGAATTCCCTAAGTTCATCACGTGTGAAAAACCGTTGTGATCCGTTGGTTTTCTTAATGCCGACGTCGATTTTGTCCGCACCCTGACAATAAATTGTGCGGTCGGCTTGTTTCTCTGCTGCAAAGATCTCTGCAACCTGATCAGTTTGATTAATTCCATAGTTACCCGGCTCAATTCCGTAACACGACAAGGGTGTGCACAATGGGAAAACCAGCATCGCTAATCGGATGTATTGGATACCCACCATTACGAGGGGATTCGATTCCATCTTCATTAATCGGAAACCTCCTAACTCGAACGCGTCCATTTACTGACTTGTCTGGGCCAAGGTGCGTCAGATTGCGAGGCACCGGCAGTTGAAACGATTCACTTCTTCTTCCTACAGCAGTAGCGAGAAACGACGCTGTTGTCATTCTTGTAATACGGGTCATCCAAAGGTCCGCTAGGCTCAGTTGAGGCGTCAACCCTTTCATGGATCTCGCTCCACCCAGATATAGACTTCGCGCCCGCAAATACGCCAACGTCGTAACCAACTGCATGAACTCCAACTGCGTCATTGGCTATTGCTCCACCTGTGCAGGACTGCATCCAATCAACGTTGGGCAGCGTAGGGTGGTGAAAAATAAGAATGAAGGTGTCTTCACATTTGTTGGGCTTGCACTCCTTGTCTTTCTGCTTTGCCTTCTTATCATTGGGAGATGCTAAAAGAGTGCAATTCCAACCCTGTCTTCTGAGCCAATCTCCCATACTGGATGATCCCGGATCTGCGTAAGTTCCATAAGGTGTTTCTGCAGTTCGGTTGCCACCTAAGACATATCCCAAGCAGTTATTTGCCATGCCTGACTGTAATCCGAGAGGATCAGTATTACTGATCGGATTGCAGCCCACATAGCTGTACAAATTAGTTTGTTCGTTTTCTCCCAAGGGATCTCGACGGAGCCAGATACCTAACCATGCACTGTATGCACGGTTGAGCGTGAGATACAAGCCGCTTCTAGAATGAAGGTAATAGCCACCATATTGAAAATCTGCAGGAGTGCTACCTTGAAGTGAAACCGCCTGTCCGTAAGGTTCGTACGAATATTGCGTGACAACGTTTCCGGAAGAATCTGTCAATTCCCGTATCGATGTCAGGTGATCCTTTAGGTAGAAATTGGCTGTGGTCCCAACAACGATTCCCCTGTTGAATAGCTTCCTGGAGACAGCGCCGCTTCCGTCCCTCTCTTCACACTTGCGGTTCGCACACCACACAAACTGCTTCGTTGAAGTTGCCGCAAAGTTCGTGTACTCGATAATCTTCACGCACCTGTCGAGTCCGTCATAAACAAATTCCGTGAAATCACCGAAGTAGTTGCTCGGATAGACAATCCGATACAGTCGATTCTGCGCATCCCACAAATATGCCCGCTCACCATCGCTCGTCATATTGCCGTTCGCGTCGTACGTCAGCTGCTTTCCGTTCGGTCCGGTGACAGTGAGGTGGTGATTGTTAGTTACCGTATTGTTGAGCCCGTCGGTTGCTGAAACCTTAGCCTGGCTGGTGCCAGCTGGCAGCAGCGCATTGGCCTGGAATTGCTGGCTCCAGGGCAGCGTCGCGTTCGCCGTACTGCTTGCGCTGACGCCGATTGCCTGCAGAGCGGACGTTCCGTTGATGGCAGATGCCAGTCCTGCGGCGATGCTTGCCAGCGTATCGCCCGATTGGACGACGTAGTTTACAGCCGTCTGCCCGCCGGGCAGCACCGGATGCTTGACCGTGATGCTCACATCTTTGCCGGCAGATGCTGAGTACGGTCCGCCGGTAAGCACAACCGACCTGTAGCCATTCTTGTAATCCTTGCCCAGGGTCATGATGACGGTGGTGTCGCCCACGTTCGTGGAATACGTTGGCACGGGAACGGTCGATGGCGTGAGGCTGACGACCTGTGTTTGGACGGCAGCAGACTTCAGCGCCTTGCTGGCGGAGCCCTGGAAGCGAGCCGTACCAGGAGCGGAGATAGTCAGCAATTGATTGGCTGGGTTATAGCCGTAATTGGTCACGTTGCTCATCGAAGACAGAGCCAGCGTCTCCGGCGCCGGAGCAGCAGTCACTGTCTTCGAATAGGTCGTGATGCGCGAGGAATGGGAGACGATGGTGACGACATTTGCCGAGGAAGTGGCGCTGACGTTAATCGCTTGCAAGCTGCTGTCCGCATTGATGGCGTTTTTGAGCGAAGTGTCGGGGCCAGCGCACTAACAGGAATGGCACAAGTCTTGAAACAGAGTAGGCATGAAGGACTATGAGATTCTTACCTGTATGGAATATTATGATCATAGCCAATACAACGGGAGATTCAAATGGTTGGTCCATTACCTTCAACCGCCCTCGAGGATGGTTACCTAGTCCTGTATGACTCGCTGCAACAAAAGGTGGCTAAACTTCATATTCCTGCCCATTGGAGAGAGAATGCGCGAGGTCTTGCAGCTATACATCCCGCAAATAATGAACTCGCTACTGTTGCATTCATACCGCAAACCAGGATTGCTCTTGCAGGGAGCCCGAGCGAAATCGGAGACGAAGACATGGTTAATGCGCTGCGTGGTCTCGATAATCCGTATTCTAGCGTTCTCGTAAAAAAGTTCTTCACCTTAACCGTTTCGCAAAGACGGGCCTTTCTAATCGAGGGAGAATGCGATGCAATCTTACCCGGGACACGTTTTATTACGCAGTACACTTTCACGGAGAAGTTTCGAGTCGAAAACGGCTTGCTCAGTTGCTTTGATGCCATTTGGCTCCTGAGTTCCGCTCACTATGAGTCTTGTAGCCGCGAAGCGAGGAAGATGTTTCAGAACATAAGGTGGCAATAGTTCCGCTCCAAGTTCGAATTCAAAATGGGAAGAAATTTTTCAGCCATGTATTGAAGTCCTCTGGTGCACTACCGCCTTCTTCATCTCCGGTCTGATCTCCAGGTTCCCGTTCATTGCATCCAGGCACGTATTGTTGGCAGTAGTCCCAATTTACTGCGCAGCCCCATACGCACTCCACGTATATGCCCTTCGCTATGAGTAAACAGGCTAGTCTTTGCGGGGATCCTTTCGGAAATAGGCTGTTACAAAGCCAGACATGAGTCCTCTGGTTAGCATTGCAGCAATCAATGCAATCTTTCC
The DNA here is from genome assembly GCA_036703705.1 of Candidatus Obscuribacterales bacterium. Classification (GTDB taxonomy): domain Bacteria; phylum Cyanobacteriota; class Vampirovibrionia; order Obscuribacterales; family Obscuribacteraceae; genus DATNRC01. The sequence continues at coordinate 2,169 of DATNRC010000190.1, read as the reverse complement.
AGCTTTGCCTGAATAATCCCTTAGGATCCACCCAGTTTACGGGATTATTGCCGACGTATGCGTATAGATTGGATCCCGAGGTGGCCGTTAGGGACCTAGCGCGCCGATTTCCTTCTCCCATTGGGTCACGATTCAACCATCTCCCAGCCCCAGTGTTTAGTGATCTGAAGGTTGGCATGTGCAGTCCGCTTCTGGCGTGAAAATAGTACCCTGCGAACAGGAAATCGCTGTCCAAACTTCCATCCAGTTTCGACGGGCTTCCGAACGGTTCAAATGTGTACCTGCTCTGCACATTGGAAGAGCCGTCAGTTACTTCTCTCACGGACCCAAGATGATCCCTAAGAGTCAGGTAACTGGCTGCGCCAACTGTCTCCCCATTGGTGAAGAATCTCTTGGTCAAACTGCCCACTGAGTCGCGCTCTTCACATCTCTCGTAACGATCCCAAACAGATTGTTTTGTCGAAGTGAGCGTAAAGTTACTGTATTCGATGATCTTCACGCATCTCCCCACGCCGTCGTAGACAAATTCCGTGAAATCGCCGAAGTAATTGCTCGGATAGAGAATCTTCCAGAGCCTGTTTTGAGCATCCCACAAATATGCTCGCTCACCGTCGCTTGTCATATTGCCGTTCGCGTCGAACGTCAGCTGCTTTCCAGCGGGTCCGGTGACAGTGAGGTGGTGATTGTTAGTCACCGTATTGTTGAGCCCGTCTATGGCTGAGACTTTCGCGTGGCTCGTGCCGGTTGGAAGCAGCGCATTGGCATGGAATTGCTGGCTCCATGGCAGGGTGGCAGCAGCCGAGTTGGTAGCGCTCACTCCGATTGCCTGGAGAGCAGAGCTTCCGTTGATAGCTGAAGCCAATCCGGCGGCGATGCTCGCGAGAGTGTCGCCTGATTGGACGACGTAGTTCACCGCTGTCTGTCCGCCGGAGAGCGCTGGATGTTTTACAGTCAAAGTCAGCGTGTCGCCTGACGTGGCTTTGCCGCCGATGGTTGCGGGCGATGTGCCAAAGGCGTAATCGCGGAAGGAAATCATCTCGGTGGCTCCAGAGCTGACGGAGCCTGCATAAACCGTGTTATTTGCTGCCGTCGAGGTGATTGTGAAAGTGCCGCCCTGCGCCTTAGCGCTCATGTGAATGGATTGCATCTGCGCATCGGCATTTATGGCAGCAGCCAGCTTGAAGGCGACGGTTTCGTATGTGTCAATCGCCTGAATCTGGTAGCTGATCACGCGCTGCCCACCTGGCAGAGCACTGTTGGTCGCCGTCACATTGGCTGTGCCGCCGCCACCGCCGCCGTACGGTCCGCCTCCCATGGTCACGGGCTGGCTGCCGTCGTCCTTGAGGGCGCCAAGCGTCATTGTGGCGTTGCCGCTGGTTACGGAGACAGCATAGCTCGTTCGCTGCTGGAAGATGTTGACGAGCCCGTATTGGAACGTGGAGGAGGATGTGGCGGAAATCTTCACAGCCTGCAGATTCGAGTTGTTGTTGATGGCATTGGCGAGCGCCATCGAGACAGTGCCATAGTCTGAGTTCGAGGCAAGCGTGTGCGATACCGTCTGCTGCCCGCCCGGCAGTCCCTGCGCAAATATTGTGATGCTCACATCTTTGCCTGCGGATGCTGAGTACGGTCCGCCGGTAAGCACAACCGACCTGTAGCCATTCTTGTAATCCCGGCCCAGGGTCATGATGACCGTGGTGTCGCCCACGTTAGTGGAATACGTCGGCACGGGCACGGTCGATGGCGTGAGGCTCACGACTTGTGTTTGGACGGCAGCAGACTTCAGCGCCTTGCTGGTGGAGCCCTGGAAGCGTGCCGTACCCGGTGCGGAGATAGTCAGCAGTTGATTGGCCGGGTTATAGCCGTAGTTGGTCACGTTGCTCATCGAAGACAGAGCCAGCGTCTCCGGCGCCGGAGCAGCAGTCACTGTCTTCGCATAGGTCGTGATGTGGGAGGAATGAGAGACGATGGTGATGACATTTGCCGAGGAGGTGGCGCTGACGTTAATTGCCTGCAAGCTGCTGTCCGCATTGATGGCGTTCTTGAGCGAAGTGGCGATGGTTGTCGTGGTGTCCGTGCCCTGAACGGTGTGGCTGATGGACTTCTGCCCTCCAGTGAGCCCCGAGTCGATGACGGTCAGCGAAATGACATCACCCGACGTGATGGTGC
>DATNRC010000189.1:0-6754 GCA_036703705.1 Candidatus Obscuribacterales bacterium | reverse complement strand
AGGAAAGCGGGAAATTCTGAATCGCCCATGGTGACCTGGAGCCGCGCTGATAGCTCAGTCACCTCAGCGCTGATAGCCCAGCCACCTGAACGCTGATAGCTCAGTCACGTGAGCGCTGATAGTTCAGTCACCTGTGCGCTGACGGCTTTGGAGCGAGCTAGAAGCTGACCGGCATTGACTTCAAACCACGCAGCGAGAATGGCTCTTTGTATTCAAGCTTGTCTGTCTTCAGCCTTATGTTAGGCAGCCGGCGCAAAACAGCACCAAGAGCAATCTGTCCTTCTGTCTCTGCCAGAGTAGATCCCAGGCAATGATGGATTCCGTGCCCAAAAGCAAGATGCTTATTCGCATTCGCCCTCGTAACGTTGAGCTCGTCCGGGTTTTCGAACATCGCCGGATCGCGGTTTGCTGAGCCCAGCGCAATCACAATCGTCTGACCGGATACAATCTTTTGTCCCCCGACCTCGAGGTCTCCATCGGCAATTCTTCTCACAATCTGGACTGGGCTGTCGTAGCGCAGAAATTCAAGCACTGCGCCCGGCATAAGCTCAGTTTTTTCCTTGAGCATTTGCATTTGCCCGGGATTGCGCAAGAGAGCCAGGAGCCCATTGCCGATAAGGTTGGTCGTCGTTTCGTGGCCGGCGATGAGAAGGAGCACAGTATTCGCCAGGAGCTCGGTTTCCGTCAGTTTGTTGCCTTCCTCTTCGGCCGCTACAAGCGCGCTGATCAAATCTTCTTGTCTTTTGGCGCGCCTTTCAGCGACAAGAGGCTTCAGGTAGTTGATAAGCTCCTGATAGGCCTTTGTCGTCTTGGCGATATTCATGAGGCGCGGAGAAGGCTCGAGAACGCTCGTTATATCGTGGGACCAGGATTTGAATCTGTCGCGATCTTTGACGGGAATGCCCAGCATCTCTGCAATGACGGTTGCCGGCAAAGGAAACGAGAAATCGGCGACAAAATCCATCTCTCCCTTTTTCTCGACCTTATCGATCAGATCGTTGGCGATTGACTCAATGTGCGAGCGCATTTGGTTGATCATTGATGGCGTAAACGCCTTGTTGACGAGCGATCTCAGCCGAGTGTGATCGGGAGGATTCTGATTGAGCATCGCCTTTCCGCGGTAGCCAAGGAAGTCTGCGTCAGGAAAAAGCTTAGCCATCATGTCAAGCACTTTCATGCTTCTCACACCCTTCTCAAAGTGCAGGTCACCCAGAATGTCCCGGGCATCCTGATAGCGCGTGATGATCCAGTTATTCGCTTTGTCGCTCCAGAACACCGGCGCCTCTTCACGCAAGCGGGCAAATGTCTCGTAAGGGTTCTGATAAAACTCGCGAGTGGGCGAAACGAAGGGGTCAGTTAATGTAGCGATATTTGCCATGTGCCTGCTCCAAGAGAAAAGGGAAACGGTATTTTACTCGCAACACCAGACTGTTTCCTTAGCGATTGTCAGAAGGGGCGGTCGGATTGCGTCTGGAAACAAGGCCATAGTCGCAGGGCGGCGTGAGGGCGGCGTGAGGGTCCGAAGCCCGGCTTTGATTAAATCGTCGCCTTTTGTGGAATGGGAGATAAAGCCGCTCCGAGGAACTCCTCTATGCCGACAGACCCCCCTAAGGAAAGCATTGTCACCGAAGAAAAAGCGGACGAACTCGTTGAGCTCTTAACCACCGCCAGATTTGAGGATTTTATCGCCTTGTTTCGCGCAGCGGCTCAAGGGCACGGCGATGATGGCTCTGTTTTGCTTGCCGAAGCTGTCAACGAGCACCTGGTGCGCAAGATTCCAGATTGCTCGGTAAAACTGGTCGTCTCGCAGAAAACCGAAGGCAAGCACATCATCATGATTACAGACAGCTCGCGCTTTTTCGGCGCGGGATGGACAATCTCCAAGCAGATGTTCGTAGTGTAGAATCCATGTTCGTTAGAGCTGCGCAGAGCGAAAATGGCTCTGCCGTTTGCGAGATCTTGGCTCTCTGCTGGGCATTCTAATCACTTCTGCCGTCCGCTGCACGACACGCGCAAGCGTCCTTTTCGCGCGATCTGCCACATAGGGGTTAGGATCATCAAGCAGCAAGTTGAGGGCTGCAAGCGGGCTCGTGTGATTATCCGCCACACTGTATCGAACATCCGGATGTGGATCGTTCGCCAGGACAAGCATGACTTCCATGGGTGTCATATGATTTTCGGCCACAGCCGCTCTGACCGCAAAAGAGCGGTCGTGTGCGAGCAAAGCAAGCAATTTTTGAGAGCGCACGATCTCGGCTACGCGCACCAGGATTCCGTCTCTTTTCGTCTCCCGGCAACGCATCGCAACAAGTTTCTCTTTTAAGGCGGTAAACTCCTCCAGCTTTTCAGCTAGTGCTAATTGACCAAGAGCTTGCGCTTGCAATGTACTGAACATATCTTGACTCCATTGAGCTGCCAAAATCTGCCACCCATTCCAGGCTAACATTGCCCGCGCACTAAATCATCAGGTCAGGGAGATATCCAACTATATCCAGACCTATAAAATTGACTGAGGATGCGCTTTTCCAGAGAAAATTGTCCAACATCAGTGTTGGAATTCAGCATTGGGAATATCATGTTCAGGCTGTTCCGGGGCAGGTGTACTGTGATTTCCCCTCGTATTAGATTACTCCTTACCTTCATTGCATGCTCGTCGCTCGTCACCAATACCGTTTTTCCAGCAGCTATGGGGGCAGAAAAGCCAAGCCTGGCAAAAGGACGCCAATACTTCGAGCACGGAGATTGCCTCAATCTCACGCCGCTGGCTGAACACCTTGATTGGCTGATTGCAAAAGATCCGGACATTTCGCTCTGGTATGCAGCAAGAGCAGAAGCCCTGAACCACCTCGGACAGAAGGCGCAAGCACGCGCCGACACCGAGCGCGCTGCAAAGCTGGAAAAGGAAGGATTATAAGGATGGATTATAGGGATACGAGCTGACGACACGAGCTGACAACAGACTTGGGCGTCACTTCGCTAAGTCGCTCCTTTTCGCTTGATCTTGAAAGTCGCTGCCATTTCCTTGAATTGCGGCTCGAGAATTTTGCGTTTGGAAAGCGGTGCTGTTCCCTGCAAGACGTAATAAGTGTTGGGAGCATAAAGCACAACAAGATAGATGAACGTCTGTCCGCCTTTGGGGTCCACACCCTCAGCAGTGAGCTCTTGTCCCACAAGTGAGTCCAAAGTTATATCGGATTGTGACTCGATTTTACTGATTTTCACTTTGCTCCCATGGAGAAGCTTTCTTGCAAACGCCGGTTTGCTGTCCACTTGTACTTTTGAGAGCGACTGCCCGGCTACAAAAACGCCCTCATTCTCCGCCTTTTCCGAAAGAAACTTCCCGCTCGGCGTGAATATGAGTGAGGTGTAAAGGCGACTTGCAAGCTTTAGACTACCTGCCTTAGACACTGTGAACGTCAATCCTTCTTCAAGGCTGGGCGGTGCCAAATTGGCCTCGAACTTGGCGCTGAGCACCGCCGCCTTCATGTCCTTGGAAATCTTTGCGGCTTTCTCATCAGGGCAGCTTCCCGTGACAATCACAGTGAGACGATTATCACCGAAGCTAGCAATCCACTTATGGAATGTAACGCCCATCACCTTTTGGGTAAATTCAAGAAAGATGCCTGGTTTGCCGCTGATGGTCTTGAGTTCGCGTGACAAGAGGGTCATTCCTTTGCTGGCGAGACCCTCTTTCGTAAACCCCTCGGTAATCTTGGCATATGGTCCGGCAACTTCCGTCACCATCAACGATGCGTTGCTGTCGATCTTCTGCAATCCCGAAAATGTAGTGGCGTTTTCAAATCCTGGCGGAGCCTCGATCGTGACTCTTGTTCCTGGAATTCTTGACGCTGCCATCGCATATGGTGTCAATGCCAGCGCCATCACAGCCAGCAACACAGTAGATAGTCTTCCCGCCTTCAAACGTCTTTCTCCTATCGCCCGTTGTCCAACCACTCCGTCGTCGGGCCATCTAATCCTCGCCGAGGCGTGCCACCCACCCGAGCAGTGTACTTATACCAGAATAGGCCACAAACAAATCATTCGTGGCACTAAACCACGAATGACTACAGGGAGCTACCGACAGGCAGCAACAGGGGATTGGAATGTGGACTTCAAGATGCGAAGTGCCGTCGTGCCCCCTTCTTATCGAGCGCGGCATTTGCGCAGCCCGAGCTCATTGAGCACGGCAAAAATAACAAGCGACAATCCGGTATGCGCCGCTGAGGCGATTAACAGCTTTTCAGCTGCTTCCAACGATCCGCCATGTCCAAAAGCTACATATGCAATGCCTGCCTGAATAACAAGGAGCATGAGCAAGGAGAGAAATCGAACAGAAGAAGAGGTTAGTAACATTGTCTTTCTCCAACGCACGAGGGAGTAGCATGCCGGTGCTCCAAGAATACGCATCCAAGTGTGAGAAAGTTGTGACAAACCGAAGCCGGGTCTGAAAACCGAATAAGGAAAGGGAAATTGAGCTCTTCCTCCTAATGTTCTCATTGAGTCCGTAGATATGAGTACAAGGCGGTCTCACTTCTATCAATTGAGGAAAACATGCTTCGAGTTCGGTCACTATCATTTCTCAGCCCCGCGGTTTTTGGTCTTATCCTGGTGCTTGCTCCCAGCAGCATCGCCGGGCTGTGGCATCCGGATGCCGAATCATCAACGAAATCTGCCTCTCAACCCTCACTAATCAACGTCGCCAAGAACCACAGTTCTGCAAAAGCGATCGTTAAACCGCAACCAATAAAGGCAATTTCTACGCAATCTGAATCCGCAAAGCAGGCAGAATCAGACGAGCAAACAGCCAGCGCTCCTCAAATCGAGAAGCTGCAGTCCGAATTGGCAGCAAAGAAGCATCAATTGCAACATGTGAGAGAGCAAAAGAGAAACCTGGAACTGCAAGTGGAAACTTTGACTTCTGCAGTCAACAACGACTACCTCATAAATAGAGATGCCCAAAAAGACATACAAAAGCTGAATGCAGCTCTCGAGCAGGTAAAGGCACCTCGTACGGTGGAGTCTCGTTTGGTAACATCGATTGCGCTCCTGCAAGAAAACATCGATGAGCTCAAGGCTCCCACGATGATTGACAACGCAACGGATTTCTGAAGAGCAAACCACGTGCGCGGTGTCCTAAAGTTTCTTCCTTCGCCTCCAGATATGGTGGCAGCCGCTTGCTCAAGTCTTGCTGGCACACTGTGGTAGACTTCTACCATAGGAATGACTGTCAAAATGAAGAGACACGACGTGAAATTAAGTTCCCTTCATTGTGCGCTTGTTCTCGCCACAATAATCCTTGTCGGCGCGCTGCCGGCGTCATCAGAGGACCATAAGGATGGTTTTTCGGACCAGTGGCTGGATATGCGCTTTGACTGGGTGATGCGCTTCGATGCAAAGACGCAAAAAAGCAGTCTCGTCATGCCGTCCGCTCCCTTTCAGCGCGTGACCGCTATCGACCTGCGCTATCGCGTAAAGCCTCATCTCGCCGAGGGCGGAACAGGTGAACTGACGCGGTATGAAACGCTCTTTTACAACAACGGCAAACCGATAGGATGCAGGCGCCATGGAGACTTTAGAATAAAGCAGTTCTGGCAAGGCGCCATATATTTGCAGCCGTCGGCAGAGCGCATCGAGGACACTCATGCCATAGCTCATGCCATCGTGCGCACATTAGTGGAGACGCTGAAAAAGGAAGCGACGCTGACGGCCGTCCTGGCACCAAGATATATAGTGGCAAAGCTGGCGGATGAGCTGGGCCACTACAGCTTTTATCGCACTACGGATGATGAGATAGACTCGGGCCCGGGCGGCGTATACCTTTTCCTGGCATCGGGACAGACCACTGACAGGACATACCTCGTATACAGACCCCCAGGCGCTCCAAGGCACGCGGGCGATCAATGATCGACGTCCCGCATCATCTTCTGCGCGGCGACGACACGGCTACAGGATGCTCTTTCAAGATGCGGCTGACACGAATTGCTTGATGATATGTTGAGTTTCAGTACGAATCTCACGATCGTTCTCCATTCGGGCCATAGCATGTTGAAATTTGCGCTGCTTTGTCTATTGCTTTCGACGACGTTTTCGGAGGCGCCTCTCAAGTTCATTCACGCGCTTTTCCAGGTCATCGATTCGGCGCAGCAGCGAACGAACAAATTGCCCGGAAAAGTCTGCGGAAACTGCAACGCTTTCTGAAGAATCAGGATCTTCGCCAGATGCTGTTTTTCTACTTGCTCTCAACTGTTCCTCAAGAGCCCAGAGCTCGTCCTGCAGTCGATTCTGCTCCCAGCGATAATCCGCTGCCTTGAGAAAGTCTCCGGCTCGAATTGCGTCCATCTTTGCCTGCTGCACTTCAGTGATTCGTTCCATAATTTGCCGGATGCGCTCCTCCGGATCGTCCGGCATGTCAGGCATTGTCGTTGAGTCAGTCATCACCATTACCTCTCTCATGCAGCCGTACCAATATCTCAGTAATCACACCATTGATGTTGGCAATTTGTCTTGTGTGTTCGTCGAGCAGCCTGGTGTGTTCGTCAAGCACCGCCAATTTCTTTCCCTGAGCATCCACCTTGCTTTCAAGCGCAGCAAGATGCCCTGACAGCCGGTCGCAGTTAGCCTCAATCGCTAGCAGTAAAGGTGTCATCGCCCTGCCCAATTCAAACAGCCGCCTGGAAATTACGCCGACACTCTCTTCAAGGCTCTCTGATTGGCTAACCATGCTCTCGACGCGATTCTCCATGTTTTGCATGCG
>DATNRC010000188.1:0-13398 GCA_036703705.1 Candidatus Obscuribacterales bacterium | reverse complement strand
CGATTGAGATTGCACGAATTGAGATTGCTGGGGTAACTGCTGTGATTGCAAATGCGGAATCTGCTGCGATTGAGATTGCAGAAATTGCTGAGCTACAGGAGGCAGCTGTTGGGGTATGGGAAATTGCGTAGGCGTTTGCGGGAATTGCTGAGACTGCAGATTCGTAGTCTGCTGCGACTGCAACTGCGGGAATTGCTGAGACTGCGATTGGGGAAACGGTTGAGATGGCGCCGTCGCCTGAGATATCTCTTGCGGCTGCTGCGGCACGGGGAACTGCGGCGGTCCTTGCTGCTCGCTTGGAGGCGCTGAAAATGCCTGGAACAAAATTTGAGGTTGAGCCGATTGGCGATAAAGCTCCGGTCCACCGAAGTTAGGACTCGGAGCGCCGGGACCAGGAGCCGGTTGCTGTGGTTGGGTGTCCTGAGCCTGACCATTGGAGTCGGGTTGTTGCCCGAGTGGCTCATGCGGAGGAAAGACCACAGCCAGCTCTTGCGAAGCGGTGGGGTCGTAGCTAAAGTCATAATCCGGGCTCTGTACATTTCTTCCATCGGGGGTAAGCAAAATTCCCAATTGCAACAGATTTGCTGTTATTGACACCCACTGGCTTGTAGTGAGGTTCAACTTCTCAGCGGTATCTTTTATGTTGCGCGTGCCATAAATGTTCGAATAAAACTCAGCTTGCATGGCGCGATCTATGCGCTGCCCGCGCGCGAGCCTTCGATCGATCTCCTTTGGCGACATCTTTCCGGGCGGTCTCAGGAGGAAAGAATTCTCTCCAATGTACTGCTCTTCCAGGAAAATAAGATTCCGATAATAGGCATCACCACGGCAAATGAGCTCGTCAATTGATTCCTGTACCGTGCACGTGTCGGGATGTTTTCCTGGAACAAACTTGACTTTGCCGTCTTTCCACACGAACAAATCCATGATCGCCTCGGCACCTTTCGAAAATGGAGAGTGGGCATGCACAGCCCGGCCCAGCCCGAATTCGATCGTCACATTGCATGCGGGAGACCCGACAAGCAAACATCCCGTCACCTCATAATGCTGTGCCGCCCTGAGAAGCCAGCCGATCGGCTTGTCCTTGAGGTCCCCCTGCAGGACTTGAGTGACCGGTTCGGGCTCCGGCGTCCCGTGTTCTCCTGTGGACGTGGAAGCTGCCGCTCCGCGCCTTGCCCGGTCAAGAATGGTTTCTTTTTTATGTTCTGAGGTCATCTAACAGACTGCCAGGACCGATTTCACTGCCGCACATAACCACCCGAGGTTGGACTTCACCTTCAGGCGATGCCCCATTACCCTGATCATATATATGCCAAATTAGCACCATTACAAACGCCTCCAGGCTTGCCGGTCAAATTTCGCCTCCTTTCAACCCCCCTTCGTAACATGCCGCAGGGGAAAATGCCGCCTGAGCCGCACAGGGCTTGCCTCTCATCTTTGTTTGCATTTTCTAACATCATGAATCCTTGGCAATCCCTCTGCCCTACAAGAAAATGGGCTTTTCTGCCCGGGATTAGGAGCAATGTCCAAACACGCAGGTCCAGTCATGGAACAGCCACCAGAGTTGTCAAATCAGATGGCAGCAGAGCTCGCCGCCGTAAGAGCGAGCCAGGCGCCGGAGACCGACCACCATGTTCTCCTCTGGACGCGCCCTTTCACAAGGCTGCACCGGGTGCCGGTTTTTAAGCGGGTCTGGGTTTATCTGGCATTTGTTGCCGCCTACACATGTCTTGTCGATGCCCTTCCCATGACCAATTTGCCCGTACAGATCATTAAGGAAGCCGGCGCGGCGGGAGCATACGGTGGCCTGGTAATGGGACTTTTGCTCGTATTCCGCACAAACTCCGCATACGAGCGCTGGTGGGAAGGGCGGAAGCTCTGGGGACAATTGACAAACGAATCACGCAACATTTGTCTGAAGGTGCGTGCTCTCACCTCGGTGAGCAGAGAAGATTCGGCTCGTTTTGGGCAACTTATAATCTCATTTGCTTTTGCACTCAAGCATCATTTGCGCGGAACTACTCCCTCCGAACCGCTGCCGGCAGTTGGCGAAGTCACGCCAACGGAAAGCAAGAATCTCCCGCTGCATATCTCAAAGCTCATCTACGACACGATCGGACGCTGGAGGCAGGAGGAGAGAATCAATGAAATGACGATGCTTGTGCTGGACCAGCATGCAAGAGCATTGATGGACATTTGCGGCGCTTGCGAACGCATCAAAAGCAGTCCTCTTGCCGTTTCCTACCGGGCCTTCATGAGGCAGGGCATTGCGCTCAACCTCCTTGCATGGCCCTGGTACTTCACTCATGAATTCGCGCTTGGATGGACGCTGCCACCGATGCTGATCGGAGCATACTTCCTGATTGGCATTGAGCTGATTGCTGAAGACGTCGAAGAGCCCTTTGGCAAAGACGACGACGACTTGCCGCTGGACGAAATCTGCAACAACATCAAGAACAGTGTCAGCTCGATAGCGAAGGTCAATAATCAGCTGAAGTTCACAACAACCATTGAAAGACCGCGCGTGGATTTGCTCAAGGAAACAGGCATATAACAGTCCAGCCCGGCTAAGCCGTGCACAACCGGCATGAGAGTCGCGCACGTTCAGCTTGTGTTGCCGCTTTTCAGCGACTTCCAGAATTCGACCGAGCGCCCCCACCGTTACCGATGCACTTAGATCCATAATCAATGGATTTGAAATCGGTTTTCATCCGCACTTCGGCGCACGAAATCAGGCATAATAAGCCGGTTTACGTCACTCTTCGCCGAGGTATATTAAAGACAAAGGAGGCTCTTTGCACGACAGGTGCGCGTTACGAGGAGTGAACTCATGACAGATTGCTGTAATTGTTGCGATGGTTCCGACTGTACTCCGTGTCCCGGCTGCAGTTGCTGCTGTTGTTGCTGCGAAGATTATCAGGAAGGTGAGCGGTGCGCGTGCACGCCCAGCGAGCCCTGCGGGACATCCCCAGGCAAATAGTCATCCATAAGCAAGCTCACGATTTCTTTTAAAACGGATCACGTCAATCCGCGCTATCTAACATTGTTTTGGGATGCCACTGCCCGCGGTATCTCCGTAGTGACAGCCAGGCGCTCATAATCCCTGTTCGGCAGAGAAATTGACAAATCAAAATTCAACGGGCCCTGCACAAACTCACCATAGGCGCGATAAACACCCGGATAGACGGGATGAGCCGTGAGCCGGATTGCGCCATGTCGTTTCCCTGACTGAGCATCGATATTGACCGCGGCGTTCTCTACCGGACGGCCCTTCGAATCACTAAGTCTGACATCGATCGTGTTAAATCCCGCTCGAGCCGGTATCAGCGATACATCGGCTTGCACGGCGCCTAAATTGCTGCTGGCTGACCAATTATTGCTATGGTTGAGATCGATAGATTCATTGGTGCATGCTGAAAGCGATCCACTCAGCAATAGCAAGCCCAACAATGCTTGTTTGAACATAAATCCCCTCAGTTTTAGAGATCTTTGGCCAAGACAACCGAATTCCTTTTAGAGTTCCCGAGAAAGAAAATTTTCGACAAGCAAAAAAGCAGAGAAGGTCTCTTGCCAACCGTCCAATTGTGTAGTACATTAATGCCGAGCATAAAACGCCCGCTGAATCGGCCTACCACATGGGTCGATAAGCAGAGCCACTGGTTTGCCCGGATCGCTAGAGAAATCCAGGACGGAGCAAACTAATTACTCAGCCGCATTTGCGGCTTCTTTTGCCACGCCTCATCGCAGAATACCGCCATGAAGAAGTGGAGCCTTGACGTGACGAGCAGAGAGAATTGGTGGAGCGACGTTCTGGCGTCAGTTGTAGTGTTTCTGATGGCGCTTCCATTATGTATGGGCATTGCCATCGCATCCGGTGCGCCTGTCGAGGCCGGTCTGATTACCGGCATCATAGGCGGTATCCTGGTGGGCACAATCTCAGGCAGCCAGCTTCAGGTAAGTGGACCTGCTGCTGGATTAAGTATGCTCGTATTCGAAGTGATTCAGAATTATGGATTCAAGGCGCTTGCGATCATCGTCCTTTGCGCAGGCATCATTCAAATTCTCATGGGCCGTCTGAAATTGGGCCGGATGTTTCGAGCAGTATCGCCGGCGGTGATTAACGGAATGCTTACCGGCATCGGTATTTTGCTCATCTTGAGTCAATTATTTGTGATGTCGGATCTTTCCCCAAAAGGGTCAGGCTGGCAAAATTTGATGTCGATTCCTCACCTGGCAAGCTGCATCGTTGGCGCGGGAAGTCATCATGTTGCCGCTATTATCGGTTTGTTCACGCTGTTGTGCCTTTTGGCATGGACGAAATTGGCGCCAAGTTCTTGGCGCTCCATTCCGTCCCCTCTGATTGCCGTCATTGCAGGAACGTTATTGGCCTGCTTGATCTCTGCAAAAGTAAAGCATGTGACGGTTCCTGACAATTTATTGTCGGCCGTAAATCTTGTGCAGCTCTCCAGCTTCTCACAGCTTTCACCATTAGAGATCTTGAGGTGTTCACTGGCGCTGGCCCTTATCGCAAGCGCGGAAACGTTGATGAGCGCAGCTGCCGTGGACAAACTGCATCAGGGCAAGCGAACCAACTATGATAAGGAGTTGACAGCGCAAGGCATCGGCAATGTTCTTTGCGGCTTGCTGGGCGGATTACCAATGACCGGCGTCATTGCCCGCAGCAGCATCAATGTATACGCCGGCGCCAAGACCCGGTTGTCAGCAATCCTCCACGGTTTGTGGCTCCTGCTCGCCATTATCATGCTGCCAATGCTTTTGCGATGCATTCCTCTCGCATCGCTTTCTGCATTACTGATGTACACAGGCTTCAAATTGATCGACGTGAAGAGCATCAGAAAGCTCTGGAACTACGGCAAGCGACTTGTGGCAATCTACGCCATCACTGTCGTGATGATCGTCACAACAGACCTATTAATGGGGGTTTTAACTGGAATTGTCCTTTCGATCATCAAACTCCTCTATACAATGTCCAGAATGCATATCAGCATAGATCGGCGTGAGAGATGCACCATTCTGCACCTCAAAGGAGCAGCCACCTTCATCAGTCTTCCCTCTCTTGCAAATGCAATGGAATCTGTCCCGAACAATACGGAATTGCATGTCTGCCTCGACGAGCTGGACTATGTGGACCACGCATGTCTCGAGCTGCTCCTTGATTGGGAAAAGCAGCATGCCGCCGCCGGTGGAAAGCTTGTCATAGATTGGGGTGAGCTGAATGCCATGTTCCGGCATAAGAGGCGGCCGCACTCACTGCGTCGCAGCAGGCATATGAGCGCGATTCCCTGTACCGAACCGTTGATTCCCCAGATGATCGGCGAAGTGAGCTGACAACTCCTTCCAGTTGAGGGTGGGATCAGATATATCCCGCCGATTGTCGGCTAATGATTAACATCCGGCGGATAGTCGACAATTGACTGCTAATCATCAACAATCGTCGGTTCGTCGTCGAAAGGATTGTCCCTGTCTGGTGGCGCATCGACGATCGTGTTCTCTTGATCTGGCCCAACACCAACAAGTGTATCCTCCTCATTAGGAGCATGATCAACAACAGTATTTTCGTCGTCGACACGCCTGAACACGCCCGTCTCCTCGCCCGCGACATCCTCCTCGGGCCGCCTGAACACGCCTGTATCTTCGTTCAGCCCGTCCCCATCATGCGGACGATCTGCAGGAAGGTCAAAATCTTCAAGCGCGTCTTTATGATTGGCACCGGAGGCCTTGGCGGGCCGGCTTTCTTTTGCCGTCGCTACTTTGCCCTGTTCTGCCCCTTTTCGCGCACGCTCAGCCCTTATCTTATGGAATTCTTGCTGTGCAAGCTTGTCAATTACCGCTGCCTCAGTCTCGTGAATTCCGTGCAGATATTTTGTGAAGTTCATATCCTTATAAGCCTGAGTCGCTCGGTAGTATTCCATCATTTTTTGATAGACAATCTCGCCGACTTCATGATTGGGTATGTCATCCAGTTTCCCCGCCACGTGCCTGCCCATTAGGGCCATGACTTCTAGCGGAGGCTCATCCGTACCGAACAATGTGCGGCTCAGCTTCCCATCATCATCTTCAGTCAATCTGCGGATCAGGTCGTGAGCACCGTCTGGTTTGGCGACCACCTCGGCCCATTCCTTTTCCAGAGCGCGAAGCTCATTTACTGCTCGCTGAAAATCGGCGAAAGCACGAGAAGCTCCAGACTTTGCAAAGGAGTGCATCAAAACTTTGGCCCGCAGTGGAGTAATCTCGCCGAGAGCGCCTTCCGGGACCCTCAGGATATTCATGAGCCGCTCGTCAGAAATACCGCTGCCGGTCTTATCGGTAATGTCCTTGCGGATCCGCTCCAACGTCTCGTTCAGATTCTCGAGTTCTTTGAGCTCAACATCGCTAATCTTGCCGTTCTCCTTGAGTGCGCGCAGCTCCTGGATTCTCTCCATTTGCGAGAGTTCGATCTTGGGATTCGAATCGTCCAATATCTTGCGCACCATAATGTAGTGCTGCTGATTGTGAACCATCTCGTGGTACACGACGCGACCGAGTTCGGCGGGATCGCTATTACGCAGCAAATCCGACGCTCGAACGGTGATTGTGTCGTCCATGTAGAAGCCACCCGCATCCTGCATGACTTTGTCCGACGCCGACACGATTTTGACCTTGGGCAGACCATTTGCGGTTGCATAATCATCGGCAATACGCTGCAGCTCGTTCTGCCGCTGGGCAAGCACATCCTCAAGGTCCATCTTCGCGTCCTCGAATCGTTGCTGAATGCGCAATGAGTCGCGGAGCACCTCTCTTTCACCAGCAGTCAACTTGAGATTTTGATAAATCTCTTCGAGCTGCTTCTCATCCACGTTCAACCGCTTTGCCACGTCAGGAATACGCGACGGACCGTTGTCTACCAGATCTGAAAGCGCCTCACGATCTTTCAAAACCTTCTCCACGGCTGGCGCCAGTTCTTCCTTGCCGCCTTTAGCCCGCGAGCCCACCACAGAAAGAATTTGCTCATCGTAATTCTTATAGGCAGTTTGAAGGTCTTCCAGGACCCTGTCGAAGTTTGTTTGGAAAGAAGAAAGGTCGTGCCAGCGATCCGTCGTATCCATCAGGCGCTCGGTGAAAGAGCGCACATTTTGAGCTTGAGCCATTGGGTTCTGCTCAACCCAATGTGCAACTATTGGACGCTCACCTTCGGCAAAATCAGCCGTGCGTATGGCTTCCTTCTGCGCGTCCGTCAGCCTTGCGTAAGCTTCATCTTCCTCATTGACATACTTCCTCTGCGCGTCAATTCCGTCTGGGTCGACAGCTTTCATTGTCTCTGTGTCGCGCTCTCCCCCGTGAATCTCCGTATCACTAGCGGTGCGCGGGTTGTCCGCTGACGCATGCCCCTTCGGTCCCGAAACTGATTTTTGCTCTTGCACAACGTGAGCTGCTGTCGTATCAGCAGCCTGCCCGCGGCCTTCGGGAGCAGATACTCGTTCGGCATTCTTTGGTTGAACGCTTTCTACATCCCAATCCTGCACAAGCTCCTTTCCACCTTTGCCATTGTCGCGCAGCTTGT
Organism: Candidatus Obscuribacterales bacterium; assembly: GCA_036703705.1. Classification (GTDB taxonomy): domain Bacteria; phylum Cyanobacteriota; class Vampirovibrionia; order Obscuribacterales; family Obscuribacteraceae; genus DATNRC01. Next base: position 5,837 of record DATNRC010000188.1, on the reverse strand, counting down.
AATAGGCACCGTCTTTGCCGAGATAATAGTCACTGTTGCCTACACGCTCGTAATTCTTCAGATCGTCTGCGGAGACGGGTATGCCCTTTCCATCAGGAGGAGCTGCATCGACCGGCCGCACCAGTACGTTGTCCTTATCGATGCCGATAACATTGAATTTATTCTCGCCGACCATCACCTGATCGCCCACCTTGAAGTCGGAAGCGTCTTTCACGCCCTTCTGCGTCAGGAATTCATCAACAGGCTCGATTCCGTAGTCCCTGCTTAGCTTATACATCGCAGGTTGATCTGTGAGACCTTCGGACTTGACTGTTCTCGTTTCTCCCGTTCTCAGATCTGTGGAAATGTACTCAACGCCGCGCGGATTGCGTTCTGCTTTGGCAATTTGAAGAAAGTAACCGCCGCTTGCCTGCTCCATTAGAGACTCGCCCGGCGTGCCCTTGAGGACGAGATTGCCGCCGGCGTCGTAGACGAGCGAACCTTCCTTTAGTCCACTGCGAGTCTCAACCTGACGCAGCTGCTCGGCGGACAATTTGTCACCAGTTTTGATACCAAATGACTGATTGATTTTTGCTGCCAGCCCCTGGTCGACGACGGCTCCAGCTTCCCTAGCCACGATATTGCCGCTCTCGTCGTAACGGAGGCTGAGTCCCATGTGTCTTTCAATAGCGTCAAAGTCACCGGCTGTGAACTTCGATCCGGGAGGCTTGCCGAGGCTCTCTCTGAGCTGATCGGCCTTCGCGGGATTCAGCTTTACCTCTGTTTCCAGCTTGCTCGCAGGCCAGAAGTCGCGCACGATACCGACACGATTGGTTTCGCCGGCGAATTTATTCAATGCTTTTGGCGGCGCCTCAAGCTTCAGCTCAAGATGCTGAGAAAGAATCTCATCGATGCGCTTCTGCACTCTTCCCACATCGGCCGGATCTTTGACGGAAATTGCGAACACCGCTCCATCTGCCGATCTGCCAGCGCTCTTCGCCACATCCGGGTTTCGAAAACGAGGATCCAGAGTCTTCCACTGAGGCACCATGCTCGATAACTCAGGATCCTTTTGCAGTGCGGGTATCAGCACTTCCTGCAAGCGCGCGAAATCGTCACCGCCCTTGGCGAACACATGCAATTTCACGCCCCGATCGATAGGACCACCGGCGCGGCGTCCAGCCGGATAATACCATCCGCCCGCCTCATACAACTGAACTTCTGTCCCGTCTGCAGTTTTATGCGTGACCATTTCTCGCTCGTGCGGGCCAGCTTTCTTAACTTCAAGCTCCGCTCCGACCGGGCGTTTTGGCGCAGCTTCTCCAACGGCTGGTTTCGTCTGCGCTGGCTGTTTCGTCTCCGCAGGGGGCTTGCTTTCGACTGCAGTAGTTTTTGCGTCAAGCTTCGTCACCAGAAGATCGGCTTGATCCATTCCGTAGCGGTCGGCAAGAGCATAGAGCGCCGGTCTGTCCGTCAGCTCACCGTGCTTGCGAGGTACGCCTTCTTCAGTGGCATACATGCCCCGCTTCATTGCCACCGGATCGTCCGGATCCGGCACTCTCGATTGCAACCGCGCCTCGAGCACCAGATTGCCCTCTTTGTCATAAGCCAGAGTATTCGGGCTGAGACCCGTCTTCTGCTCAATCGCCCTCAATTGGTTATCCGGAATTCGTTGTCCTGGCTTGACACCAGCCTCGGTGCGGATCGCATCGGTGAGACGATCGTCCAGTTGGTATGCCACGGCGCCTCTTTCGCTGTATGCGACAGGATACGCATCACGCACGACACTAACCCTGTGTGAGCCCTCTGCAATCTTGCCTACGTTGCCCGTGTTGAGCGGCTTCTCAAGCGCAAGACCATTGTCTGCCAGCAATTTGTCAATTTTCGCTTGCACCTTCGCCGCATCAGCCGGATTTTTCACGTAGATAGTGAATCCTTTGGCCGTCTCACCGGTGCCGTTTGGTACATGATCTCCGTCCTTGATTTTGCCGACACAGACATTAGGATCGAATGTCTTCCAATTGCCGATCATGGACGCCAGCTCCGGATCCTTATTCAATGCTGGAATCAGCACTTTCTGGAGCTCGCCGAGGTCCTTCGGCCCGCTTGTCATCACATGCACTTTTACCGGCGAGCTTAAGTCGCCACCCTTACCCCCGAAAAACCAGCGCCCCTGCCCCGGCCGTTTTTCCAATTGGAATTCGTCGCCGCCCACCGTGTACGTTCTGGCGAGGGCATTGTCCTTAGGCGTGCTGACCGAAACGGCATCACCTCCACCGGCTTTGACACTGCCATCAGTCGTTGCATCCGCAGTGCGCGCGATATTGGCGGCCTGCTTCTCACTCACGGCAATTGAAGCATGATCGTCCCTTGCCAGTTTGGCGCCACCATCCTTGCCGTCCCCCATCTTCATAAAGATGACACCGTCGCCATCGATGAAGTAGTCGCTGTCGCCGATTCGCTGATAGCTACCCTTAAGGGCGTCCGATGTCACCTCTATTGTCTCGCCTTTGGGTGGAGGCGCGTCCTTAGGCCGGAAAACAGCAAACTCCCCTTCGCGGGCAATCATTTCAGGATCGCCCAGATGCGTGGGCGCACCAACGTCCTTGCCGCGAATCATTCGCCAGCCGCCTCCGGCGGCTCTAAACACAGACGAGAAGGCGAGCCCGCCGCCGGCACCAAATGCGCCCGACATGAAGGCACCCTTGAGCAAATCGTTCATGTTCTCCGAAACACTCTTCTCGCCGTCCCATTCGAAGGCGCCACGCACAACACCGCCGCCAAAGCCGCCCACGAAGCCGGCACCAGCGTCCAGCGCCACACCGGTGAAGTGCTTCCGCATACCGCTCTTGACCTGATTCTTGAGCTCTGCCTCTAGGGTCTCCTTGATGCTCTGACGCAGGATAGCCTTATCAGCATTGGAAGCGCCTTTCTTCGCCACCTGATCGACAAGCTTATCGAGCGTCTTGTCGGTCAGCTTCCCGCTTCCATCCGCGATGGCATGCGCGGTCGCCGAGCGCAGCCCCTTTTCGAAGGCAATTTCCTCTCCTTCTCGAATCAGTCCTTTAGCGATTATCTTCTCCGCTGTCTGGGTGGCGGCCTTCCTGCCCAGTCCGACAGCCTTCCCGATTTGAGCGGGTCCGACTGCACTCAATGCGGTATCAACCATGCCGGAAGCAAAATCGGCCATCGATGCATCACCGGTAATGGCAGCCTTCATTGCCACTTTTGCACCGCCGCCGATGGCAGAAATGATAAGCAGGCTTCGGAGCGCCAGGCCTCCAGGAACAGCAATGGTAGCCACGCTCAGTATGATGTCGGCCAATTGATCGGCTGTTCGCACCTTCGCCGCTTCAAACAGCTCGGCATACTCATAGACGTCCGCTGCGATCTTCATTGCCTCGTCAACCGGCAGTTCTTCGCCGCGAGCGGCGGCATCTTGAATTTTCTTTTGCAGTTCAAGAACTTTATCCGCAGCCATATCCCCGGCACCAGATGCCCACCAGGAGGTGACTTCCGCACCAAATCCGCTGTTCGATGAATCAACGACTTCTCGAACATCGTGCAAAGCCTCTCTTGCGGTCAGGGGGTCGATGCGAATCTCACGCAACACTGCGTCCTCATCCTTGCCCTTCAATTTATCCTCAAGAACAACGACCACGTCTTCCTTGTATTTGCGTGCATATTCATCCCGGAAATGGAGATTTTCCCTGGGCGTCAATCTCTTCAATTGCGTAAGCATTTCATCCTTTGTCACGCCGAGCCCTAGCACATGGGCTTGCACTGCATCCTCAGGGCGCATGGCTCCCCATTTGAGGACGCTCTCAGCAACTTTTCTTTGGTCGCGCGGCATGGCATTGAGAAGCTGTTCTCTATAGCCGGCATCAGTCATGATCTTCGGATCTTTTTCAACGAGACTGAGCAGCTTTTCAGCCGTTTCTCGCCTGCCGTGCGGCAGCGTCCCCAGGACTTGCTCACGATAGGTGGCATCTTTGAATATCTGGCTGCGCTCTTCGCCGTGCTTGATCATGCTCTCCAAAAGCTGCCGCTGATCTTCAGGCAAATGGCCAAGCACCCTCTCTCGATAGTGCTCATCGGCAGCTAGTTTGTGCCGCTCGCTCGCCATGGCGGGATCCTCAGCAGTTGCCAGATTTCTTATATCGGTGAAAACTGATTTCTTGTCCCCGTCTTCACTGTTGAGCTCCATTTTCTGTTCGATCGTGAGCCGACCATTTTCGAGAATCGGCTTTGCCCACTTCTCATATTCGTCGTCTTCAAGAGCATTATCCAGTGCTTGCAACAAACGCTCTCTGAGAGCCGCATCTTCCGGTGTTTTTGGATTGCTGATGCGCTCATGCAGGGTCGGTTTATCACCGCGCTGCAAGCTCTTCGTAAACTCTTCTTCGGCGTACCGGATGACCTGCGGCTCGTTTGTTTCACTCCTGCCGGCTTCGATGTTGATTTTGTCGATGAAGTCGCCCTCCGGATACTTCCCCTGAGCGACGCTTTCAAGCATGTGCTGCGCCGCCGTTTTCTGAGCATCATTCATCACCAGCGCCACGGTGACATCGACTTGCTTGCGGAATTCCTCATCTGTGCGGTACTTCCGCTGATCTTCCATCGACATCTTTTCAATGCCTTCGAGAAGTTTCTGGGCATCTGGCGGCAGTGAGCTTGGACCGACGCGCCTCCACTGAAGATAGTCATTGAGCGGCTTGCCGCCAATGTACTTGAGATCGCCGTAATTATCGGCCTTCAATTTTTCGTCCAGCAGCTTCAAGCACTTTTTGCTGGTGCCCTCAGTGAGAAGGTCTATTCCATGTTCCTCGATAAACTTCTGTCTCTCGCCAGGATTTTCCCGCATGCGCTTCCAATCATCTGCGCTTAGACCATTTATCTCTTCAAGGATGGCGTCCTCGCCGCCGGGATAGACAGCGTCGTTTCTCCAATTGGTGCATTCAGAATCGTCGCACGGGCCGTCAATCTCTTCGTTGATTTTGTAATAGGTTTCCAGCGCCTTTCTGTCGTGCTCCGGCAGCTTATCAAGGTCATCTCGTTTGGAGCCAAAAGCTTTGGCGAAGAGCTTCTCATCATCACTGAGCGAGTTTTCATATTCGAGCTGGAGGCGTCTGCCGCGACGGTACAGTTCTCGCTCGCTGTCGGGATCGACCTTGCCATCAGCCGTTTTCCAGGGCATCACCTTCAAAGCTTTCTCAATGGCATCTTCGTCGTCATCGACGCAGTCGTTTTTCTCGATCATTCTTGCCGTCGAGAGTCGCCCGTGTTTCGCGTACTCAAGCGCGTCCGTCGAGTCTTCGCTGAATGCCTTCTCGATTACGGCTTCGCCGCCATTGTCCAAGAACTTCTTTCGCACATCAGGCGGCGCGGCAGCCATGGTTTCTTTAAACAGCTCGACATTACCCACATTCTTATGATTGAGTCCAGCCGCCATCCTCGTCAGGTCATCATCATACTTGCCGAGGGAAATGGTGATCAGTTTGTCCCAGTCTTCAGGCTGAATTTTGTCTCGCCCCTTGAGGAAGATGTCCACGGCATCTTTGGTGCTTTGGTCGAGATCGTCTTCCTGCATGATGGCATCGCGCAAGCTTTTGCCATAGCGTTCCCTGTACTTCTCGTCAAGCGTTTGCAGTTGCTTTTCGGTCATCGTAGAAATCGTCGAGCGCACTTGGGAATCTGAGCCTTCACTCAGCGCCAGGTGCATACTGGCAGCCTCATCACGCGATCCGTACTTCAAATAATTGAGGGCCTTTTCCTCCTCATCGCCGGAGAAGTCGTCTTCAATCCACTCAGTGAGGGTATCTCCTGTGAGCTCTTCAAACGCTTCATCGATAGCTTCC
>DATNRC010000187.1:0-6065 GCA_036703705.1 Candidatus Obscuribacterales bacterium | reverse complement strand
ATCTTGGCAGCAAATTTGAGTCACTACATCGACGAATCAAAGCTGCTCCATACGAAAATTTGCGGTTTTGCAGCACTACAAATCCGATTCCCGACCGAAATTTAACTTGTTCGGACCTGTCAGGATGTAACTTAGGTTAGGCAGCTGTTTCTTGAACACCACTGGCTCCAACATCCATGAGCAATTCACTTGGCCAGGACTGCTTGCATTTGCTTGCGGTGATTCAGCTCAATCTTTTGATCGTCCAAGCACTCGCGCATATGCTGCATCCAGTCGCGGCCGAAACAGCGCTGTTCCATAGGCAAATAGATAGGATGACCATAGCCGCCCGTGGGGATGGATCCACAATCTTTATTACCACGCTGGACTGCGAAATCGATATGGGAAGAAGACTGTGAACGGCGGGAGACCTCGGTTGTTTAAGGCTGATTGTCCATTCCAATTAGCGCCGCGATTCGTTTTGCCTCGGCAAAATGCGCCAGCAGTTGCTGTTTGTCGTGTGTCTTAATAGCTTCGGCAGCGGATGCCAACAGCTTTGATAACTCTTGCGCACCGCCTGAGACATCATCAGCGTTCAATTCGAAAATCTCGGACCACATCTGAGGCGGGCTCTTTATCAATCGCACCATTTGCCGGAAAGCAGGACCGCGGACGGACAGGCTATCAGCGAGCTCTGCGTCGGATTTGCCGCGCGCCAGGCTGGAGCCCAACAATACGGCGACGAGTTGCACGAGGTGGCTTGTGACAGCGGCTGCTCTGTCATGCTTCTCCGCGGAAACGATCTCGGGTCTCAATCCAAGACAGGTCAGCCAGCGGACTAAACGCCGTAATGAGATCTCCGATGAGGCCGATGTGGGAATGAGGCAAAACAAAGATCCTTCTGCATTGACCGAGGAAGCATTTTCCAGCCCAGACAGCTCAGAGCCAAAAAATGGATGCCCGCCAATGAAATCGGCGCCATGGAGATCCAGTTTCTCCGCCAGCTCGCAGATTGCTCTTTTCGCCGAAGTAACGTCCACCACGAGCTGCCTGCGCTTCAGCATCGGTGAGATCTGCTTAAGAAGATTCACATTCTCCGCAGGCGGAGCAGAGAGAATAACCAAGGCAGACTTCTCAAGCCCTTTCTCGAGGCTGGTTTCGGCGCGATCGATCAGCTTGAGCTTGAGCGCTTTCGCAAGAACAGCGCTGTTATCCACCCCTACGATTCTGGTGCCTGGTGAATGCTTCTTGATGAGTTCCGAGAGCGCGCCGCCGATGAGACCAAGACCGACTATCGTCACCTGGGGAAAGTAGTTCGCCGCTCTGATTTTCGATGGCTGCGCATCTTTGTCTTGACCTATGGCAGATGCCTTCGTTTGCGCGCCGGGTCCTGATTTTGGTAAGTCGGACTGAAGCTTCCGCGACGACTGGAGAATCGTTTCATATATGGAGAGAATTTCGTTGCGAATAGATATGTCTGGAACATTGGCAGTCACCTTTGCCATCACTTGCCGTTCACGCGCTTCGTCGCGGACGGGCAAATTCAATTCTTCTTTGATGTCCTTTACGCTCTCACATATCGACAAACGTTCGGCGATCAAGCTGGTGATCAAATTATCTAATTCGTCGATTCTTGCCCTTAACTGTTCCAAGCGACTTAATTCCGACCAAACGGTAGTATCTCTATCCGACTGCATGAAGTTTACCTCCAACCAGAGCGAATTCGATTGCTCTTGCCGGCAATGGAAATTCGTTTGCTGCTCTTAATGGAATGGGCGTTGCCGGTGACCAGAGTCATGGACGGTCGGCCTTCCGGCGTGTCTATTCCGGCGATTGTTCTTCCCACTGCTTCGGCAATCGGTTTGAGCGAGCGCACCAGTTCGACCATGTCTTCCAGCGACAGCGCCTGTCGGGCGTCCGACACGGATTTGTCGGGCTCGGGGTGACATTCGATGATCAGTCCGTCCGCACCGCATGCGATAGCGGCGCGGGCAAGATCCGGCACCAGCTCGCGTTTTCCGGCGGCGTGGCTGGGGTCCACGATGACGGGCAGATGGGTGAGTTGCTTCAGTGCAACGACGGCCCCCAGATCGAGCACGTTGCGAGTGTAGTTGTCGAAGCTTCTTATGCCCCGCTCACACAGCACCACCTGGGAGTTGCCGTGACTGAGAACGTACTCAGCAGCAAGAAGGAATTCTTCAATGGTGGCGGACAACCCTCTCTTCAGCAAAACAGGCTTGTTGGTCCTTCCCACTTCCTTTAAAAGCTCGAAATTTTGCATGTTTCGGCTGCCAATCTGCAACATATCGACATGAGGAAGCATTGTCGACAGCTGCTCTTGCGACATCACTTCGGTTACGACAGGCAAGCCATGCTCTGCGCGGACTCGGGAAAGAATCGCCAGACCTTCCTCGCCCAGACCCTGGAAGGCGTATGGCGAAGTGCGCGGCTTGTAGACCCCGCCGCGAATGGCATGCACCGGACCTTCTTTGAGATGAATTGCTGTTTTGTCCATCTGGGTCTGGCTCTCGACAGAACACGGACCGCCGATGACGATGATTTCTCTGCCGCCGCAGACGACAGTTTCGGATAATTTGACAATGCTGGTTTGGGCTTCTGCCTGTCTTATCGCCAGTTTGCACTGTTTCGTAATGTCACTCACCTTAATTGCTCCTTTGATTGCAGAAAGCCCGGACCTCTTATGAGTCCCGGGCAGTACGGTGTTGATGCTTGTGCACAGCTTGTGCCTGATCAGACCCGCCCGGGACTTCCCCTGGTGGCAAAAAAGTAAAAGTACCAATAGAGAGATGGCGTAATGGCGGAGGCGGAGAGCCTTTCAACCACTTGCTTATGTCTTGTTTTATTGACCTCTTTTGTCATCTCACTATGTACTCTTTAAAAACGAAAACCGCAGATCTTTTGAATCTGCGGTTCACCTGGCGGGCCAATCGGGTCTACTTCACCCCAGGTGAACCTCCATAAACCAAAAATAGAAACCGTAGTTGAACATTGCTTTCTTTGAATGGCTGGCGCGGACCAGCGACTGGGAACTAATGTGGACATCGTAAGGGATGGCTTCGGGCAAGTCAAGAAAATGTTTTCCATTGGTAAACACCCGTCGAAGATCCAACCAACGATCCGACCGTTCAACCAAGGATCCGACCGTTCAGCCAACGATCCGACCGTCCAACCAACGATCCAACCGTCCAAGCAACGATCCGTCTGGTCTCTTCTCAGCCGACATAAGTTTGAAAATCGTTACGGCGAAGCGGCCTTACCAGGTAGAAGAACGAATACCGCAACTTATAGATGTATAGGCAGGCTTGTTCGTTCTACTCCGATCAAGCAAATGGTTGACATTTATGAACAGCCTTTCGGAGCGACATTGCGAGCGACAGATACATGCCGTGAGAATTCGCATCTGATGTGTTCTCTCTTATCTATTTTGTGAAAGAATTTGCAAGGAAGTCCGAATCGGGTTTAGAAATTGGCTTGAGGATGGGCGTAAATGAACGTACTTCTTGCGATTGATGATTCGCCGTATTCCGAAGCGGCATTGAAGAGCGTTGCCGGACGGGAATGGGTTCAAGATGTGCGCTTCAAAATTCTCAGTGTGGTGGAGCCGTTCCACCCTGAGTTTGCGGGATGGCACACGACTTATGTGCCGATGGCCGTGCAGGCGCAAAAGGAGTTGCTCGATGCGGCTCGACGCCTGGTCGGCGAGAGTGCAGCCAAATTGGAAGAAACGTTTGGCAAAGAGCGAGTGTGCGCGGAGGTGCGTGAAGGAACAATTCGCGAAGCCATCCTGGATGCGGCAAAAGAATGGCCGGCGGACCTTATCGTCATTGGCTCACATGGTCGGACGGGTTTCAGTCGCTTTTTGTTGGGAAGCGTTTCGGAAGCAGTGGTGGCTCATGCGCCCTGCTCCGTGGAGATAGTTAAGCTGGCGGCATCTTGACAGGGCGCTTCGGTCCTGGCTCAAGGCGCGGAAAGGCCAAGGCGACACCTCTTAGAAAATGGCGAAAGACGGCTTTATGTTATGTCGGTCCGATCTTCTTATCCCGCATGAGGTGGAAGTTTTCCTGTCGCAAGACATATGGCGACTTGCCGGACTGTCCTGGCTATCTGTGGCTGCTACAGGAAAACAGACATAACTGACAGGCACAACGGGCGACTAACGCCAGTCGAGCTGAAAGAGCTTCAGAACGTTACTCTGCCTACTTCGCGTCTACTGTATCTTCGGGAATGTTATCCCAGGGATCAAAGTAAGCTTTCTTGGCGCCCATGGCTAGAGAGATGATGAGCCAGCCGAGGACAATACCTACAAACAGAACAGGCGACGTAGATTGAGGAATGCTTTCCATTGTGGTCCCTATGGTAGCGTGCACGTACTTCCTCTATATTACTATTTCCCACCTTAGAATCTTTTGAGGACCCGGGACGGCTCATTAACTCCGCTTAGGCTCCACTTGTAATGCCGACCGGCGGCGGCTTGCAGCAAACCCTCGGGCTCATGGCTTCTCAAGCCCGTGTGCTATAACAACAGCTGGATTGACGCACCTGCAAGGTGAGAAGAGGAAATTGTCAATGAGTTCTAAACGATATTTGTTGTATGTTCTGGCCGGTATGTTCGTGGGCACGGCCACTCAAGCCCTTGCCGGCTCGCATTCAATACTCGATCCTTATGTGGGCGTCCAGGCTCCGACCTCCTCCGCAAAAGCGAAGAATGCCCAGCCAGCTCAAGCTCAGGTACAAGAGCCGACCACAACTTCTACCTATGTCAGAATGCCCATGAGCGAAGGCGGACAGCCTGAGAAGTCCAGCTCTTTCGCCCCGGCCCAATCGAATCCAGGAGGTCACGGCCTACTGTCCGGCGTCAAGCAAATCCAGAGCGGTTGCGCCAGCACAGTCAAGGCAGCGGGCTCGAGCATCGTCAATTCGACAAAAGCGGCAACCAACAAAGTGGTAGCCGGCGGCAAGTATGTTGGCAATGGCATTGCCTCCGGCACCAAGAAAATTGGTGGCGGCATCGCTACGGGTGCCAAGGCATCTTCCGACTATCTGGTGAAGGGCGCTAAGGTCATTGGCAAAGGGTTTAAGACCACCGGCGAGAAGATGAAGGATGGCACGCAAGCGGTCGGCAGCAAAGTTGCGGCTCTGCCCAAGCTGTTCTCCAAGGGCGGCGCTGATAAGGACCTCAAAGTGCGCCAGGCTGCGATAGCTTCCAATGCGCAGATTCAGCCGAAAGCAGATCAGACTGGCGTCAACGCTGTGACTCAAGGCACAGAAGTGAAGCAAATGGCCGCTAGAAGAGGCGAGCCAGGAAAGCTTGCAGCGGTGACATCTTCTTTTGGGCGTGCGCTCGGCAAATTTAAGTTTTTTGGCAAGGGCGGGCAACAGCCGACGGCAACGGCGGCAAGCCCCTCAGCAGTGCCGCAGTAATCACATCAGAGTTACATGCCCACTCAAAGTGGAACATTGGATCGTCTGAGACGGCTGGTTCGTCCAACGACCTTTGTTAAGTCGTGGTCGCTCGCCCAATTACTCAAAGCAGACACGCTTATCGCCTCTGAAACATTCCAGCATACGGGAAGCTTCAAATTCAGGGCGGCCTACAATGTGGCGCAAAGTGTGGAGCAGCCCGAGCTGATTGCTGCGTCGTCCGGCAACTTCGGGCAAGCGCTGGCATATGCTGCGCGATTGCTGGGCAAAACCGCGATCGTCGTCATGCCGGATGATTCTGCCAGAGTGAAAATCGAGGCAGTGCGCCGGTATGGTGGTATTGTCGATTTGGTTGATGTGAGGAAAAAGTCGCGCGGCGAGCGTGTCAAAGAAATTGCGCAGGAGCGTAAAGATGCCCGTGTCGTGAGCGCTTACGACGATCTGTTCGTCATTGAAGGCAATTCCACCCTCGGAGAAGAAATGGCCGAATGCGGCGAGGAATTTGATGTTGTTATTGTCCCTGTTGGTGGTGGTGGTTTATGTTCTGGCATAATCGAGGGACTGAAGAGAAAGGGAAACGGCGCGCGCGTGTATGGCGCGGAGCCTCTCTTGGGCAATGACGCTAAGAGATCGTTTGCGGCGGG
>DATNRC010000186.1:0-10292 GCA_036703705.1 Candidatus Obscuribacterales bacterium | reverse complement strand
AGCTGGCCGCCGATCTGGGCTTGTTGAACAAACACGTGTTTTTCCACGACCAGTGGATTGAGTATGAAGACCGCGTCAATTATCTGCTGGATGCAGATGCAGGAGTTTCCGCCCATTTTGATTTGCCGGAGACCAGATTTTCTTTCCGCACGAGACTTCTCGATTATCTCTGGGCAAGATTGCCGATTTTAACGACAGGCGGCGACCAACTGGCAGAGATGATCGAATCTCATGCGGCAGGAAATGCGCTTGGATACGGTGACGTAGCAGGCTGGGAAAAAGCGATCTTGAAGTTATTAACCAGCAAAAACTGGGAAGAAAAATGTCGCCGGGGTTCGGACGAGCTCGCTCAAAAATTCGTTTGGTCGAAAGCTGTCGAACCGCTGCGCGTTTTTTTGAGGAATCCTTATCATCTGCCCGAGTATAAGAAGGTGACCATGCCCTCACTTATAGAGAGAGCTCAGGCAGTGTACGCCCGTGGCGGCAAGGAACTTGTAATTCAACGCTCGCGCCAAATCATCGACGAATGGCTGCGCTAGTACAATACCGAGGCTGACTCCCTGGGGGACGAATTGGCATGGTCTTAATCCCATTGGAAAGCCGCTCTCAACGCTTGCTTGCAGCAAAAAACGGCAATCTGCCTGACAGCGTGCCGCCGCACCTTACGGAGCGAATCTGGCTCGAATACGAGCAAGAGACGGCACGCGGCGTCGTCAGGGAGTTGAAGAAAGTCCTTTTCAAGCTGGCGAAATCTGACCTCAGCAACGGACCCGCGGCAAAACAAGTGCACGACACGCGTGTTGCTCTCAGGCGCTGGGAAGCAGTATGGTCGGTGCTCGATAAGGACGGCTGGAATGAGCCCAGGTACTGGGAAAAGGCAGGCAAGAAGCTGCGGAAGCTGCACCGCCTCTTGGGAAAACTGAGGGACTGGGACGTCAATATTGAGATTGCTCAGAGTTACAAATTCCCGGCGGAAATAATTGAGGAATTCCTTCGCCGTCGCGAAGAGGCAAGCAAACAAGTGCAGGCTCGATTGAAAAAGCTCAAAGTCAAGAAATTGCTCCGCCGGCTGGAGAAATTCATAGAAGAACGTCCCGAGCAGCTGGCCAAAAGCTTGAGCGATCCGCGCATCCTCGGGCAATCAGCCTACGAGCATCTGGAGCCGATGATTGCCGAGCAGGAAGACACCGCTTGCATACTGGAGGCCCACGCCGAAACGCCGGCCGAGCTGCATGAGCTGAGATTGGCAATCAAAAGCTGGCGATACTTTCTCACGGATTATTTCGGCGTCACCAACCTGCAGCTCGTGCGCGCTCAACAGATACTTGGCAAACTCAACGACATTGAAAGAGTTCTTGGACTGCTTGAAGCGAATACAAGTCGCGGCAAAACGGCGAAAATAAACGTCCTCAAGAAGCAAAAAATGCGGCTCATGGAAGAGTTTGCCGGATTTCGCAAGAATTTGCCTTACGGCCTACGACCGAGCATCGTGAGCATCGAGACGCAATGACCTTTTCAATTGGTCTTTGAAGCTGCAAAACAAGCAAGCACTTAGGTCAAGACCAAATGTCGGTGGATTTGCAGTTATGAGTTTGGTTAGAAAAACTTGTTGCTTAACAGCTTGCTTGGATAATGATAAGGTCCCAGAAATCCCTGCAGGCACGGCTTCGCATGCCCTCTTCCCGCCTGGAGTGTGCTGAAACAGCGTGCCGGCCCGGATGCCAATTGATAAGTTATCGTGAATCTCCTCGTTGTAAGCGCCGCGCGGACATACAATTAGAAGGCAATCCGAGGAAGCTTCAGATGCCCAACAGAAAGAAAGTGACAATTCTCGGGTCTGGCTCAGCGGGACTGACCGCAGCAATTTATGCCGCCAGAGCCAATCTCGATCCGCTGGTGATCCAGGGCCTTCAAGCCGGCGGGCAGCTGACAATTACTACAGACGTTGAGAATTTCCCGGGCTTTCCGGACGGCATTCAAGGTCCTGAGCTTATGGAGCAAATGCATAAGCAAGCCGAGCGTTTTGGTACGCAGTTTATTTATGACAACGCAGAATCCGTCGACCTTTCGAAACGTCCCTTTGTCATCCGTACGAGCGCTGAGGAGATTATCACCGACACTTTGCTCATCTGCACCGGCGCCTCCGCCAAACTGCTGGGTCTGGAGGCGGAAAGCAAGCTGATGGGGCACGGCGTCTCTGCATGTGCCACTTGCGACGGATTTTTCTTCAAAGAGAAAACCGTATTCGTGGTCGGCGGCGGCGATACCGCTCTGGAAGAGGCGATGTTCTTAACGCGCTTTGCCACGTCAGTGACGGTCATCCACCGTCGCGACTCTTTCCGCGCCTCGGCGATTATGGTCGATCGCGCGAAACGCAACCCCAAAGTGCACTACATTCTTGATTCGGTGCTCGAAGACATTTACGACGTAAGCAAGGGTGCCGTCACCGGCATCAAGGTCCGCAACCTGAAGACCAACAAGGTGCAAGAACTGCCTGCCGATGGAGTCTTCATCGCCATTGGACACCAGCCCAATACTCAGTTGTTCCAGGGACAACTGGAGTTGGACGAGCAGGGGTACATAATTACCGACGGCGTGAAAACCAGCATTCCCGGGGTGTTTGCAGCAGGCGACGTGATGGACTCTGTCTACAAGCAGGCGGTGACGGCTGCCGGCACCGGCTGTCGGGCAGCGCTGGAGGCACAGTGGCTGCTTGAGAAGGAAGAAGGCAATCGCGATTTTTTTAGCTCGGAAGCACCGCCAAAAGGCATGAGCGAGCCGGCAAAAACTGCTGAGACTAAAGTGAGATCCTGATGCGTGACAGTGCGCTGCCTGCCATTGCTTCTGACGAACCGAAAGAAGCGGTGCAATCACGCAACAGAAGTGCGCGCTCCAGCCAGCACCTGAAAGACATCGCCCGCAATCATGCTTGTTTCCGGCATGAGCTCTTCGATAAACTGACGCACACCGAGCCTCAACGGCAGCAAATCGCTCGCTTGCTCAAGAATTACGACGCTCATGCTTCTTATCTGCGCAGATTGCTGCTCCGGTCGGCGTCGATCATGCCTGAAAAAGCCGTTGGCTTCATCCTCGAAAATGTGCGCAATGAATACGGAAATGGCGATGCGGAGAAGCGCCATCAATTGCAGTTGCAGGATCTGGCGCGAGTGAGCGGTGTGTCGGCGCTGGAATTCAAGAACGCTCGCATCGAGCCGGGCATCAAACGTTTCATAAGCCGAGCGGCACAGCTGTATTATCCCGTGCACGCAGACTTTCCGGCACAGATGCGCCGCCCTGCCATCGCCGCTGGTGCCATCACCGCCACAGAGATATTGGCGATAGAAGAATTCAGATGCATGCAACAATTCTTTGCCCATCTCGGTCTCGCCAATCACGTATGGTTCGATCACATCGCAATCGAAGTCGAGCATTCCGAAGAATCGCTGGCTATTGCGCTCTATTTCTGCAACGAAGAAGACGCGGCACCGTCAGTCGAATACGGACTTCGCCAGATGCTGGATAATAATATCAATCTGTACGATGGACTGTGCGAGGCACTTTCGAGCAATGGCTCACAATTTGAGATGCTTGCATGATCGTTGGGCGGGTTGCGGCATGACACAACATCCTTTGTCTCCACTGCCGATTGCGCAGAGATTTCCGCACGCCGATGGCAACGAACAGCATGCTGGAATGAGGCATTTCAGGATTGAGCCGACACGGATTCGTTGCATGGACCGATCGTCGCTTCCCTGAAAAGGCTTGAGATCTACTTCAAATGAAACACCAAATCTTCCAATGAAACACCAAGTACTCATCTCGATTGGACTTTCCTGTGCTCTGGCGATGAGCGCATTTGTTTGCGCCAATGGCGGCGAAGGCAAATCAAAACGCACCGATACGAAACGTCAGGCAGCATCACGGTCGAGAGAGGAAATCGAGCGCGGCAAGCGAATTTACAACGCCAATCAATGCAGCGCATGCCACTCTATCGCCGGAGAAGGTTGCAAGGACGGCGTAGCGCTCGATGGAATTGCAAGCAGGCGATCTCGCCAGTTCATAAGAGAACATTTGCGCGATCCGGAAAAGCATGCAGGCAAAAACCCCCAAGCGTTCGGCGGCGATCCAAATCTGATGCCTTCACCAAATCTGAGCGAGGAAGAGATACGGAGCATTACGACTTATCTTTTGAGCTTGCCTTCCCAAAAGAAGGGCAAGAAATGAACAACGTCTTTGTCAGCTGCCAGGACATGGATGCTGCCCATGCGCAGTCGCTCATAAGTGCGCTCGAGCAGTGTAATTTTACCGTCCAGCATTCGCCAAGAAATCCGCTACATGGCGCAGATCCGCGATGGCAAGACTGGTACGATCGGTTGTTGCCTGAGTTGATTGCGAAAGCAAATGCCTTTGTTATTGTGCTGGACCACGTGTGGGATAGTTCGACGTGGATGGCGACAGAAAGCGAAGAAGCTCTGAGTCGGATCGATTTGCCGATGTTCGTCTACAATCCGCATGATGTAAAAGTCACGTCTCCCACCATGTTGAGCTACCTGAAAGCGCGACTGCCGGATGACGCGCGCGAGGCTGCAGCACACATCAAGAAGGCGCTCAAGGGATAGCAACGATTTGAGGCTAGTGCAGTTACTTCGCCGCCCTCAGAGAGGGCACGTCAATGCCGCATGGCCCATCGACAGTGCGTTTCAATTCGACTTCGAAAGTGACCGATTGGCGATCGGAATATGACGGGAATTCAGGTATTTCCCAGCGATTGACAAGTTTGACCGCTTTCACTGCCGACTCACGGAAATTTGTTTCAGCCGTGACGTCACGGGAGATGTCGGGAACAGGATTGAAACTGACCAGCTCGCATGACACGTTGCGGTTGCTCTCGACCGTTACGCGAACCCTGGCATGACCAGGAATCACTTCAGCGTATTGCCAACGCCCATATATAGCCGTTGCAACTGACTTGTACCATTGCTCCCAATTAGTGGCCGTGCCGGAGCTCACGCCGGGAAGAGAAAGCGCAGTCGTCGTAAGCGGAAGGGGAACGGCAACGACCTTTTCAGCCTCGCGCTCCAAGGTTAATCTTCCCGGCGCGGCGCGCAACGGCACAGGGGTCTGAGTGCTCGCGGCCCAGAGTCCGCCCAGAGTATTCTTTATCATTCCGGGCACTTCTACAGAAACTTGCCTGCCTGGAGTCCAGCAGATTACGCCATTGTTTGATGTCACCACCGAGACATTGTAACCAGGCGTCCAGGCAGTCACGCCTTTGTAGCTGCCAACAGCCGATTCGCGTTTTGTCGCTCTGGAGTCAAGGTTCTCGCATTTGAAACTGGGATCAAAAACTGTCACACCCTTGTAGTTAAACGTCGTTGCTCCTGAGAGCAACCCCGCTTTCGTGCCGGAGTCAATGGAAAACTTGCAGTCCGGCATCCACGAAGTGACGCCTTTATATGTGGTGGCATCTCCGCGGTCGCTCGAGTTACACGCGGTCGAAGAATCAGAAACGTTTACCTTCGTCGCGGCAAAGCCGGGCGCCCATGAAGTAACACCCTTGAACGTGGCCGGGGCAACTTCACAACGCGGAGGCGCGTACAAAAGGGTGTTCGCTGGTCTCAACTCATAGCTGGAGATTGCCGGAATCACGCCGCCATATGTGCGCACGCCAGGGGTGGCAGTCCAAACGCCCTTTTGCGGTTGCAGCCCGCGAAAGGGAGGTGTTGTTTGCCCGGGCGAGTACTGAGCAGAACCAGCAAATTGAACCACCTGACCGGCGATTCCGTTGCCGCCTGCGGAAAGAGCATGGCCCAGGCCGGGAACGATGCGCACCCAAGCGCGCAGCGCAGCATCTTCCTTGATGCCGCCCTGGAGAAACTTGCCGGAACTCGCACACGTTTCGCCACTGCAGCTCCCGGCCGTGCCGGAGAATTCTTCGACCTTTCCTTTTAGATCGGCACCCAGGGCAGCGTTTTGTCCTTGCGCAAGCACAAGCGGAATTGAAAACAGGAGCGTGAGCGCGGAAACGCGCAGATGCATCGGCATGAGCAGCTGGAAAGAACTGTTGGGATTGACTGTCGCACCAGTTTGTACTGGTTAACAACCAATCTAGCACTGCTTTGGGGAGGGTTTTCAAGAGGAGAAGTCCAGGAACACCGGTAAATGGTGACCGGGCAGCCACATATCGCCTTCGCTGCTCCTTATAAATTATTCGTTTTCTCGTTCCCAAATGGGACGAGCTGGACCCGCCATTCGATCTGGTCAGACGATTCTGTCGCAGGTTGCCACTTTATCTCTCGTGCACTCCTGCTGGTTGTGACCCGGCAGTCCGAGCTTCTTAATGAGCCTGCGAATGACTCGCACTGGCGGCCAATCGGTGGCAGCTTGCATGTCATCGCCGAGAAAGGCGAGCATCAATACCAGGCTGCCGGCAAAAATCAAAGTGCCTCCCTCAGGTGTTTGGAATGCAAAAGTAAGGCGCGCGAGTGTGTCCATGACAAATCTCCTCTCAGTGTTCCTAACCCGACGAAGTCGTTCGTCTGCGCCGACAACAGCGGCCGGCAGATGACCAACAACAGGTGCAGGGCACCGGGATGAGCGTGTTTGGCGCTCGGGACGCAAACACAAATAGTCGCGCCTGGCACGACGAGAAGCGGGGTACCCTCAGTATATGACAACTCTTAATAATTGCAAGAAAATTTTTGCAAGAAAACTTTCATCGATTCATTTCGAATTGCCGTTTCGATGAAGAACCGGATTGCTGAACTGCGGCTCTACCTCTACCCAGATGGCATTGCCACTGAGTTTTATGCGAGGCAGCGGCGCGGGCTTTCCATCAACGATGCGCGGATTGGTGGTGACGACAGCATTGTCGTACGCATACACGCGATTCATGTCCGGAGGGGTTGGCGTTCTTGGCCAAACAAAACAATTGTCGAAAGCATAAACGGTCGAATTGTCGTTTGAATATACTTCAGACTTGCCATAAGCAAAGGCGGTGGGCTGGTCATGCAGATGCACTTCTACCTCATCAAACGAATAAACTGTGGCCTTGTCGAATCCATATGCATCCGCGTGATGGCGCGCATAAATAGTCGCCTCGCCATTCGCCTGCGCTGATGCGTTGTCGCTCGCATAAACGATAGCCTTGTCTTTGGCAGGCACCCATGATTCTTCAAGAGCGTACACAACAGCACAGCCTTCGGCGTTCACCTTCGCTTTGCCTCTGGCAATATAAACTCCATCCTCTACTGTATGCTCTCCGGATGTGAAAACTCCGTCCACTTTCTCGGGAGGATCGAATTTGATCTGCCTTTGCCCTTCCGCCGTCAGCTTTCGATGGAGTTCTTGCTGTGCTCCCTTGTCCGCCACTTGCGCATCTGCTTTAAGCTGCGGCGGTCCCTGCCCATCATAAGCACAAAGCCAGAGATGCATTGGCTCACATTCAACGGCTCCTGTCGAAGCAGATTGTTCTGGACGTGCGGGCGTATCCGGACAGGGCATGGTCACCACTCGCCATTGTGAAAGGGAAGTTTCAACAACAATTGTCTTGCTGCCGGAACGGAAAAACATCGGTGGAATTCCCAACAGATGGGAGTATTCCCATCCCGAAGGAGCCGGATTCAATGCCGACGGAGCCGATCCAATCAAGACGGATGCCGCCGCATTGTATTGAACATCAATTGCGCTTGCCGGGATTGCCATCAGGTGCGGTGCCAGGAGCTGGTCGCGAATCTTCAGGCAGCGGACTTTCAGTGGAAGAATCAATCACGATCTTCACGAATGGCAGCTCAAGAGCAAATGCTCTCACTTCATGCGCATCGAGTGGCTGAGGCGCTTCCCTTCTTTTCTGTTTCCCCCTTACCGCCAGACTCAAGAATGGTGCTTCCACTCTCAAATTGCCGTCGTCAATTCCTGTTTTGTCATTTTGCATTGACTGCTTCGCCATTTGCACAATTTTATTGACTATGCCCTCGAATGAATTCTTGTGCTTGTATCTTTCCAGCATATTCTGATCCACGTCAAAACCTTTAAGCAACTCATCTCTGCTTTGATTGAACAGCGAACCGCCACCGGCAGGAGGAGCGAGCCTGCCCTTTTCAGCACCATCTTTCTTGTTTTTCTCCGAGTCCTTCGTGCCCGAAGATTTGAGCAAAGACGGTTGAACATCAAAGCCCTTTAGCAGCTCATCGGGCGTTTTATTTAAGATCGCTTGCGCACAGCAAATCTGACTGGAACTCGATTGGAGCAAGGCTGCGACCACCAGCGCTCTTTTCATTCTGCTCATCGAAGCCTCTCATCTGTTTCAGGTACGAGGCAGCCCTAACGCTCGATCCGCGTAGACCGACCTATAAAATTTATTCCCGGACAACACACAGTCATCCCACGAATTCTGTGAAACTCACCAACGCAGCTACGTATTGTCTGGTGGATCAGCCGCCCCCGATTCGGCCGCATTTTTGACGCGATTAAGTCTCTTGTTGATTTTGTCCTGCAAAACATTATTTATGATGCCCTGGCTGTACGGCAGCCCCGTATCGAGCAGCGAAAACAGCTCAAGCTGTGTGCTTCCGTCGGGCATTTCGGTGAGGATCCAGCTGCCGGACATATCTTTGAATTTGTCTGACTTGACCAATTTGTAGTCAATGCGTTTGAGCGGAGTTTCCTCTTGCACCATTAAACAAACTGCCTCCCCTATAACGGGGATGCTGTTGAATTTTTGTTCGAGCAAGACCCGGTTTCCTTTTTGCTGCAAAACACGGCTATAGGACAAATCAGGATCTTTTTCGCGTTCGCAATGCACAGCGTCCCAAACAGTCCTGGCGGGAGCCTTTATCTGAACACGAGCGCTCACGCCCTGCCAATCGCCGCTCTGAGCAAAAGCAGGGACGGCGCAGAGCGCGCTGCTCAATCCAAGTGCCAGCACGAGCAGTTTATTCATGGTGCCAACCTTTCAAGAACACGAGGCAATCAACCAACAACAGCCGGAGTAGTATAACGAGAGGACGGGAAAAATTAGGGACGCCATTTATATCTTCGCTGATTGACGCAGATTAGTGCGCAGTTGTTCCCCAAAACCGATCAAAGCCTGATGTTACCTACGGTGGTAAGCAGTACCCGGCCAAAACTCAAAAACTCATTGCTGCCAGAAGGTGGGCAGGCACACCAAACTAAATCCATCCATATCTCGGCGGTCAATGCACTGATGAAATTGAGGAAAAGCGTCAGTAAGTTAACGTAATCATGAAATGCATATCTTTCCTAAGCAGAATTTATTGATATTACGTATTAGATGGATGACAAACGAAAAAACGGACAGCTACAATTCCGTTACTTGATCTCTTTTTGGATCCCGACCGTCGAGGAAATTTCCTATGACAGTCCTCACCAGCGTCGTAATTGTCGTCCTAGCCACATTTATTACTGCGTGGTACAACGACAAAGTCAGCCGCGGCGACTACATGACTGACGATTCCATCGAACCATCCTGAGAAAGCTCGACGGGATGGTTTTTTGCAACTGACGCCGCCCCTTTGGGCTTGAACATCGCCTGCCGCTTGCTTCGCA
Organism: Candidatus Obscuribacterales bacterium; assembly: GCA_036703705.1. Taxonomy (GTDB): domain Bacteria; phylum Cyanobacteriota; class Vampirovibrionia; order Obscuribacterales; family Obscuribacteraceae; genus DATNRC01. The sequence continues at coordinate 725 of DATNRC010000186.1, read as the reverse complement.
GCCGACGGTTTCTTTTGCAAGCGCAGAACCGCGCCTTATCGCTTTCGGGCATAAGCGATTCCGCCTCCGCCGTCGCCTGATTGTCGCCGGCTCAGGAAAACCGGGACATGATTCAATCAGCGGGGAATCCCGGCGAAACGCTCTATAGAGAACACCTCCAGCGGATCATCGTGACCTTCTGAACGCAACAGCCTTTCCGCCATCTTTCCGAACAAGGGGGCAAATTTGAACCCATGTCCGGAGCACGCGGAAAGCACAAGAATATCGGTGCGCCCGGGCAAGAAATCAAAGACAAAATCGCGATCCGCAGTATTTGTATAGAGGCAGGTTTTGCCATCCACCACTTCCCCAAACTTTTCAGGAAATCGTCTTTCCACGAAGGAAATCAATTGCTGTTTGCGATCTTCTTCTATTGCAAAATTACGCCTTTCGGCCGATGTAATCGGTCCTGTTTGGTGAAACGCCATTTTCATGGCGCTGCGATTCTCAAAGATTGGAAAACCGTAGAACTGAATATCGAGGTCATCCCCAAGAGCGTTGTATTCGCAAAAGATGGGAAATCTGCCGGTGACAAACTCATTTGCAGCCAGCGCCTTGAAGAAAAGGTATTGCTCTTTGCGCACCGTAAGCTCGAGCGAAACATCGAGCTTTTGCAATGTTGCCCCGAGCCATGCTCCTTGTGTGAGCACAATCTTTCTGGCAGTGATTTCGCCGCTGTCTGTGAC
>DATNRC010000185.1:0-8991 GCA_036703705.1 Candidatus Obscuribacterales bacterium | reverse complement strand
CTGATGCAGACCTACCGAGGGCTCATCCAGCACATAGAGAACACCGGAAAGCCCAGAGCCAATCTGAGTAGCCAGCCTGATGCGCTGCGCTTCCCCACCGGAAAGAGTGTTTGCCTGTCTTTCCAGAGTCAAATAATCAAGGCCGACATCGGAGAGAAATTTCAAGCGGGCGCCTATTTCAATCAGAACCTGATGGGCAATCGTGCGATGCCGCTCCGACAACTTCTGAGGAAGCAAACGGAAGAACTCAACCGCTCTGGAGACAGACAGTCCGCACACCTGAGCGATTGACAGATCGCCTACACGGACAGCCAGGCTTTCCTTGCGAAGCCGTGCACCACTACATGCGGTGCAGAGCATTTGCGTCATATAATTCTCGATGTCCTGCCGAACCCGGTCTGACTGCGATTCTTCATAGCGGCGTTTGAGATTGTTGATAACACCCTCGAAAGACTTTTTGTACTCCCAAAACTCGCGACCGTCAAATGACTCGTGGGCCAGCTTGATTTTCTCATTGCCCGAGCCGTAAAGAACTACCTCCTGATGGTTCTTGGCAAGCTTTTCAAACGGTGTCGTCATGCCGAATTTATAATGTTTGGCAATGGATGTGAGCAGCTGTCCGTAATATGGATTGTTTGTTTTCGACCAGGGGTAAATCGCACCTTCGGCCAGAGATTTTTTTGGATCCGGCACCACAAGGCGAGGATCGACTTCATAGGTGCAGCCCAGCCCGTGACAATCCGGACACGCGCCATAGGGGCTGTTGAAGGAAAAGACGCGCGGAGAAATCTCGGCAAAACTGAGGTTGCAGTTCGCGCAAGCAAACTTTTCCGAAAATAAGAGTTGCTTGCCGCCCATATCCACAAGGGCAATGGATTTGCCCCATTTGAGCGCCAGGGAGAGGCTGTCGGCCAGCCGCGACTGAATGTTGGGCTTGACGATGAGGCGATCGATAACCAGGTCGATCGAATGCTTCTTGTTCTTGTCCAGCTTGATCTCGTCTTCAAGCTGCACAACTTCACCGTCTATGCGAATACGGACGAAGCCTTCTTTGCGCAGGTCTTGAAAAAGTGACTGGTATTCACCTTTGCGTCCCGAGACAAGCGGTGCCATGATTTGAATCTTCGTCCCTTCAGGCAACGCAAGAACCTGATCGACTATCTGATCTATTGTTTGTGGATTGATCAGGCTGTCGCATTCAGGACAATGCGGAACGCCTATGCGTGCGAAGAGCAAGCGCAGATAGTCATAAATCTCGGTCACCGTTCCCACTGTCGAGCGCGGGTTATGGCTTGTCGATTTCTGGTCGATGGAGATGGCCGGTGACAAACCTTCAATGGCATCCACATCCGGCTTGTCGAGCTGTCCGAGAAACTGCCTTGCATACGCGGACAGGGATTCCACATATCGTCTCTGCCCTTCGGCAAAAATTGTGTCGAAGGCGAGAGACGACTTGCCTGAGCCGCTGACGCCTGTTACGACCACCAGTTTGTTCCGGGGGATGTTGAGATCGATGTTCTTCAGGTTGTGCTGACGGGCGCCCCTTACTGAAATCACGTCTTCATGCATGCCCATCTTGCCGTTTTTGCCGTTTCCGTGCGTATCCATTCTTTCCTGGCCGAGCCTTCATGTCCATTTGATTGCGCAATCTAACATGATAACGGGAAATGAGGCCGCATGCTCGTTTTTCACAAAATACCGTCTTAAGACTATCTGAATAATTGCTGCTTTATTGCCGGAGCTAAGGTTTCCCGCCCTCCCGAGGCTCCGGTTTCAGCGTCTTGGGAAGCGGCGCGTCCAATTTGAGCTCATCACTCAGCCCCGTTGACGGGGGCGTATCCTGGCGTTGATGGGATTGCTTGACGGTAGTGAACCACTTGAAGCCGAAAGTGGCGATTGCCAGCGCCAGCCCAACGAAAAGCCCCAACAAAGCCACTTTCAAAATGGCTGTCTTTAAGGCGCTTCTGTCCTCAGGCTCTACCTCGACAGTCATGGCGCGCAAGCTCTTTCCTTCCGGTACGTACTGTTTGGAGCGGGCAATGGATCTTGCAGGAGGAGCATCCGCCACATCGGCAGCTTCCCCCACCCTTTTCGCCGCAGGAAGATGTGCGCTGCTGTCCATTAAAGCGTGCGACGCCTTGAATGTTCCGCTCTTAGCCGGTTGATACGAATAAGCCTCACCCAGGGAGTCGGCCAATTCTCTTTTCATTTCAGCCACTGTCTGGAAGCGCTTTTCAGGGTCCTTCCTGAGGGCTCTCATCACGATTTCCTCCACCTTGTCCGGTATGTTGAGGCTGCTGGCAAAAGGCTTGGGTTCGTCGCTTATCTGTTTGGACATGGTCTCGACGTAGTTCTTGCCCCAGAAAGGCACCATCCCTGTAAGCGCCTCATACATGACTATGCCGAGCGAGTATATATCGGTGCGCGCGTCTATCTCAGCGCCCATGCATTGCTCCGGGCTCATGTAAATAGGGCTTCCCCATACCTCGCCCATGCGCGTAAGGCGCTGCGCCTCCTGCTCAAATCGAGCGATACCGAAATCCACTACTTTTATGGCATCACTTTTATCCCGGCGCCTAATGAGCATGATATTGCCAGGTTTCAGATCGCGATGTATGAGGCCCTGTGCATGAGCGTGCTCCATTGCATCAAGCACTTTGTAGAAGATGCGTTGTGCTCTTTCTGGGCTGAGCACGCCTTCTGTCTTGATCACATTGGCGAGACTGCGCCCCGTGAGAAATTCCATGACAAAAAAGGGCTGCCCGCGCCGGCTGTTCCCATAATCATAAATGCGCACAATATTTGGGTGGTGAAGGTAAGTAAGAGTATGTGCCTCCCTCATGAATCGCTTGACCGTCAGCTCGTCAGAAAGCGCCTGCATGCGCAAGGTTTTGACTGCAAATATGCGGCCGCTTTCCAGATGCTTGGCCTTATAAACCACACTCATGCCGCCCATGCCTATTACCGAGAGCACATAGAAATTCCCCCCGATTCCGTGCAGCACCTGACCGACCAGGAGATCGCGCGCATGAGAGGGGACCCTGATGCGAAAGAAACCTGACGGGGTTTCCCCGGAATGAGACGGGGCAGCCCTCATGCTTCTTACAATTCGTTTTCCGCGCTCTGGTAGCATATGTGGTGCGGGCGCAAAAGGGGCGATTCAAGTCTCAGGATCAGAAGGTAAAGGCATTGATAAATATTTGAATCGAGCCCAGGATGAATCCGATTACTCCTCCAGCATATTCAAGCGCTTTCAGCTCCTGTTTGCAAATCCGTTTAACCAGTGCTTCCATCTGCTCGGAGCTGAAGAGGTCAATCTTGTTTGCGATCAATGAATACATGCCCAGAGCCGGTATCGCTTTTTCAAGCAAGACGCCGAGCTCGCGCTTGAGGTATGCATGGATGAAGCTGGCGACGTCGGCTTTGGCTTTCGTCAGCCAGGTCTCCGGAATTGACTCCGGATTAAAGCGAATAATTGCCGATCGCACCGTGCTCATTGCGGCGCCCTCGGCATAGCCGACGGCGTTCAGGATCGATTCCCGATTCTCCATGAGGAAGGATTCGACAAAGCTGACAACATTCTCCTTCAGCTTGGCTATGCTCTGCAAAGGCATGGATCGCAAATCAAAATTGGCTATCTGCACCGCTATCTGGTCTCTGATACCGAACCTCTTGAGCAGGTCGCCAATTATGCGGTGAGCTTCTTCCGGCTCCTTCTCGAGAAAATTGCGCCATTCGTAGCAGACTCGCTTTACGCCGATTATTCTTGCCAGAATTCGATACGGGCCGGACGCATGAGCATGAATCGATTCATCGAGCGCATTTATGTTTTGCGGACTCAAAAGAATAATCAAAGCGTTGCGAATCTTCGGCGGCGTCATTAAAGCTTCCATGATGCGCGCGGAAAGCTCATTAGCTTGATCCAGGTTAATGCGCATGGGCAGAATCATGTGCTCGAATATTTTCTCCACAACAAGAGCGACGTTGCGATCTTTGCCTTTTTCCAGACCTTCAATGATGGAATCGACGAGGTGCTGCAGCAACGTAGGGCTCAGTTCTGCAATGTCTGATGCCAGACGATGCAGCTTTGTCGTATCGCGAAACTCTTTAAGAATGGCGTCGAAGAAGACATCTATAGAAAAGTAGATGTTTTCCTCAGTGAGAAATTCTTCGACCTTATCGGCAATGTCTTGTGGAGTGAGCAGGGTGTCCGTTACGGTAGCAGCCACGGCCTGGGCAAGCTTGTGCTTCCGCTTGGGAAAGATGCCCTGCACTTCGTATCCGAAAACGTTGTGCACGTTGTAAGGGCGGAATAAGGCGCCCACAGCCATCCAGGTGGCTATCCAGCCGTGAAAGCCATATAAGATTGGCGGCATCAACACTTTCCACATGATTGCCGCAGGCGTGGCAACAAGGGATTGAGGATCGAAATGTGGCAGCCAGCTTGACCAGTCCATATCCAAAAGAATACCAACAACGCCGTTCCTGAAGATGTTGTCTTCAAGAGAGTTATAAGACGCACCCCCTTCGCGAGCGTGCATCGAGGATTAACATGCCTCGACGCCGGTTGCTGTCAGAAAAAAGATGCTTTCCGACAGCATATTGAAAGAGCAATGAAGCTTATAAGGAATTATAGTGGCGAGAACCTAGACGCGGCGCTCATTTTTGGTCCCCAGGGGATACTACTTCTTGTACCAGCGCTAAGTGGCGCCACGCTCTCCTATAATGTGGCTGTGTCAAGCTGGCTCAAATCGCCTCTCTCTCTGTTTCCGCTAACCAGCAAACGGTTGGCATGTTCTTTAGCTTTATGCCTCTGTTGCCTGCTCTTGTCGTCTTCAGCAAAAGCGCTCGGACCATTTACGGGAGCGAATGCGGAGGCGAAAGAGCTCCTGAAAAACGGAAGGGTGCTTTTCAGTCGCGGTGACTATGAGCAGGCCGCGCAGGCCTTTTCCAAAGCGGCGGCACTTTGCCCCTCAGCCGAAGCACGTTTTGAGTTCGCGCGCGCGCTGGCTCGCAAAGGCGAAGATGACAGGGCTCTTGCTGAGTTTCTGGAGAGCCTGTCTCTCGATCGCAATCAGCCTCAAGCTCGCATTGAGATGGCTGCCATTCTCATGAAGCGCCTAAACTATGACGAGGCTGGCGGACAGCTGCGCCAAGCCCTGGAGCTGCGTCCGGACGATCTGGCAACACGGGGAAATTATGCAATTTGCTTGCAAAATCTCGGCTTTTTCGACCTTGCCATCGAGCAATTCAAAATCATACTCAGCAAGGACCCGACAAGCGTCGAGGCCTTGTACAACCTGGGCGTCGCTCTGCGGTTGAAGGGCAAGGTCGACGAAGCACAAGACTTGTTCAAAAAGGTAATCCTGCATGAACCCAAGCCCACGGACGTTCAATTGTCCCTGGCTCACACGGAGCTGGGCAAATGTCTTTTGCTCAAGAAAGATGTAAAGTCTGCTGTCGCCCTTGAGCGACTGGCGATCAAATACATGCCTTCAAATCACTGGGCCTTTCTCACGCTCGGAGAAGCGCTGAATCAACAAGGGAAGACTGATGAAGCCCTGGATGCATTTCGGCAAGCCATTCAGTTGAAGCCGAAGTCTCCTGAATGCCGCAAGGCTCTGTCCGAATTGCTTAACAAAAAACTTGCTCAAAACAAAGAGAACATACTTTCGAGGTGATGCCAGATGAAATTCACAGCCGTTTCCGCTCTTCTTGCCCTCACTGTGCTTGCGCAGCCGAGCCTGGCAGGCAATCAGGATGAAGAGGACATACAAAATGCAATTTTTCGATACAAGGCCGCAGTGGATACTAATCCGACAAACGCAAAGACACGGACAAAGCTGGGCCGCGCTTATTTGATGTCAGGCGACTTGACAAACGCACAAGAACAATTCAAACAAGCAATCAAGCTTGCGCCTGACGAATCGGAAGCGCACTTCGGGCTTGCTCGCTCGCTCATTCGACAGGGCGATATTCCTGCCGCCACGCGTTCGATGAGAGAAGCAGTCAAATATGATCCCAACAACCCGGACATGCACCACAGGCTCGGACAGCTGCTCAGCCGTCCTGACAAGTCAACGAATGAGGCACGCATCAACGAAGCAATCACTGAGTTCAGACAGGCACTGAAGCTCAATCCGGATCTCGCCGGCGCGCATAGAGACCTGGGGGCAGCCCTCGGAGCAAAGGGCGATCTCGAAGGCGAAATCGATGAAGAGAAAAAGGCACTCAGATTGGCGCCCAACGATCCGGATACGCACTTTTACCTTGGCACCGCATATGCCCTCACTGCCAATACAAAAGAGGCGATCCAACATTTGCAAAGATCTGTTGAGTTAGATCCAAAAAACCCGCAAGCATATCAGACGCTGGCAGGCGTCTATGCAGCCGATCGAAAGTTTTCAGAAGCAGTCAAATTTGCAGAGACCGCAGTCACTCTTGCGCCTGATAACCAAGACTACAAAAAGACATTGCAGAAGATAAAGACGGCGCAAGCCAACAATAAATGAGCATTCGAACCACTTATCAAATTCTAAGATCCAGGCTGCAAGGATTTTGGGGGAGTAAGTGATAGCGGAAGCCAAGGTACTGGCAACCCTTTTCGCTATTTATGGGCGAGGGTTTGGCTTTGAAAAGGTTAACGACATACAGGGTTTGGCAGCTTGCAAATAGCCAAAATACGCACTAACATACCCAAACAAAGACCTGACTGACTGGGACTTTGAAGCGCAGCATTTCATGCGATTGGCTTTTGGTGTCCAGCTTTTAATAAGGTATTTCCTTTGTATATAACAACGAGGTTTACGCGTCGTGCTTGAGCGTAATGAGAAAAACGACAAAGCTAACAAATTGGATATTAAGGCCAACATCAAAGTAGTTGGCGTCGGCGGAGCCGGCTCCAATGCAGTCAACAGAATGATTGCAGCCGGCTTGAACGGAGTGGAATTCTGGTCGTGCAACACTGATGCACAGGCTCTGGATCTTTCCGCCGCCAAAAACCGCTTGCAAATTGGCGCTAAGCTGACCCGCGGATTGGGCGCTGGCGGTAATCCGGCAATCGGCACCAAAGCGGCCGAAGAAAGCCGCGAAGACATTGCCCAAGCTCTGCAAGGCTCAGACATGGTCTTTATCGCCGCCGGCATGGGTGGTGGCACCGGCACTGGTGCGGCACCAATCGTGGCCGAAGTGGCAAAAGAAAATGGCGCTCTGACCGTCGGAGTGGTCTCCAGACCGTTCCTTTTTGAAGGGAAACGGCGCATGGGACAGGCCGAGGCTGGGATTCAAGAGATCAAATCCCGCGTCGACACGCTCATCGTCATCCCGAACCAGCGCTTGTTGGAAGTTGTCGATCATCGCGCGTCTATGCAAGAAGCATTTGTTGAAGCAGACAAAGTTTTGATGCAAGGCGTGCAAGGCATTTCCGACATCATCACCGTCCCCGGTTTGATCAACGTAGACTTCGCTGACGTTAAGGCAATCATGCAAACAGCCGGCTCGGCCCTTATGGGCGTGGGTCGTGCAACAGGCGAAGGCCGCGCTGTCGAGGCGGCAAGAAACGCCATCAACAGTCCCCTGCTCGAATGCACCATCGATGGTGCCTCCGGCGTCATCTTCTCCGTCACCGGCGGACCAGATCTCACCCTTCATGAGGTCCAGGAAGCAGCGAATGTCATCTACTCTGCTGTTTCTGACGAAGCGAACATCATTTTCGGTGCTGTCCTTGACGACCGATTGCACGGCGAAGTGCTCATCACCGTCATTGCGACAGGCTTCGATATGGCTCAACAGGAGCGTGGGGGCCGAACGCAAGTCGCCGTTTCTGTGCCGACACGCCAGCTCTCGCAGGAATTGCCCAAGCCGCAGCAATCCGGAGAATTTAAGAAGATCGCAAGCGACATTCTGGATATTCCAGAGTTCTTGAAGGCACGTCAGGGACGCTAACGAGCCGAGTTCTGATTCTCCCCTCGGAGAGTCTCGATGGCTGGCAGCAATGCCAGCCATTTTTTGCAAAAAATCCAATAGTTCGAGACGATTTCTCTGGCAAAAATTTCGCCAGACTGAGATGCGTATCAGAACAAGAGAGATCAATTACTCGCCGTCTTCGGTCGCGTTTGTGAAAGTTCCGAAAAAGCTTACTTTCGGCTGGCAATCGAGGTCCACTTCTTTTGGAAATGAGGGATAATCTGTGCCAAAGCGTCAATAGCTTTTTCACCGGCTTGACTTGAGTTACAGACATGGCACGACAGGCAAATGCGGCATCCTTGCAACTGAGCATGGGCGCCATGCCGATAAAAGTCCAGGACAAGAAAATCCTCCTTCTAGACCAGCGACTATTGCCGGAAAAAACTGAGTACTTTGACGCTACATCTCTGGATGACATGTGTTTTGCGATCAAGGACATGGTTGTGCGCGGCGCACCTTCCATTGGAGCAGCAGCTGCCGTAAGCATGGCAGCCGAGGCCGTTCGCTCAGCAAAAGTCATGACAACAAAAGATGAATTCTTGAAGCAGTTGCGAGAGGCAAAAGCAAGGTTGGACTCGACCAGGCCGACAGCCGTCAATTTGAAGTGGGCAACCGAGAAGATGCTGCAACGCGCCGTCGAGCTGACATCGTCTCATCAGCCGCATCTCGAAATCAAAGAGATAGGCGAATCAATGTTCGCCTATGCGCTAGCCCTTATAGATGAGCATCTCCAGCGCAATAAAACTTTGAGTGACCTGGGAGCGGATCTGGTTCAGCAAAATGCAAACATCCTCACGCATTGCAATGCGGGATCTCTTGCTGTTTGTGGTTGGGGTTCGGCACTGGGGGTAATCCGCTCGGCTCATCTTCGCGGGCTTTCTCCTCGTGTTTTTGTCGATGAGACGCGCCCTCGCAATCAGGGTTCCAAATTAACGGTTTGGGAGCTCATGCAGGATGGGATTCCCTCAACATTGATTTGCGATTCAATGGCCGGACAGCTGATGAGCAAAAAGGAAATCGACCTGG
>DATNRC010000184.1:0-4398 GCA_036703705.1 Candidatus Obscuribacterales bacterium | reverse complement strand
CGGGATCTTCATCCGTGCCGACATATTTGTGGTGGGCCAGGTGCACCGCCCGGGACGAGCCGTATATCGAGCCCACCGGATAAGCGCAAAGCCAAGCCCCTACCAGGTCGTTCCATTTTTTGTTGGGCAACAGCGCCGCGTGCTGCGCCTCATGGGACAGAGCGACCAGTATCCCCATGCCTGATGCGATGTATGAGGCAGCAAGAAAGAATGTGAGCGGATTTGGCCAAATGGCGAAAACGGCTACCCAGAAGAATATGCGACTCCAGCCCATGCAAATGAGGTCAAAAAGAGCCATGCTCACTTTTGGCTTGGCCCGCCCGAGGAAAGCTGCCAGTTCATCCGAAAGAGGCGGGCGTGTGCTTTGCTCGATCACCGCCGGGGTGAGATCCATCCAGTCGGGTCGGTCGTCCTTTTCGGTCATGGTAAGTTCTCACTTGGCGCTCGCTTGCCTTGCGCCGTATAGCAATGTTCCAAGAGCTGATAAATAGTAAACAGTATCTATAAAATACACTTCATTTTTCGCGGAATGTCAATACGGTTGTTTGCTTTTCCGGAGATATTGGGTCATTTTGCAAGATTGCCGTCACGCTTATTAATACTTGGAGGCGAGCGCTTTCGGTAAGAAGCGGCGCCCGTCAATTGCTTGACCTGGCTCGGCCGCGTAAAGGTTTTGAGGCCAGAGTTTCGACCAGCGAAACTTTCTAAGCGCTTGCCCGTCGCAGCCGACCGACATCCCAACTACATGGAGGTGAACGCTATGGCTAAAGGCGGAGGTCGAGGATTCGCTGGAATGGACGAACAAAAGCAACGCGAGATTGCCAGCAAGGGCGGTAAGGAAGCACACAGGAAAGGGACTGCGCACGAGTTCACTAGCGAGGAAGCCGCAGAGGCCGGACGAAAAGGCGGTCAGGCTAGAGGCGCCGCGCGGAGACTGGCCGCTGAGCCGGCCGCCAGGCAACAAATGGCCCAGGAAAAGAGCCAGGAACAACACGTCCAGGGAAGCGAAAATCAAGGCTGCGAACAGAATCTTGAGGGCTCATGTTGAGACGACCGTCTCTCGAGCCGTCCCGTCGCGACAGCAATCGGCGAAGCTTGCTCGTCGTCGGCTTTGTCCGGGTCTAAAATAAAGTCGCTACATCAGTACGACAATCGCTTTCCGTTGACAGGCAAGAGGCGAATCCAGACCGCTAATGTTGTTTTCCATCGCCAAAACAGCCCGGCTAAGGGATTTTGCTGCCCGAGCCTGCATCGTGCAGCACACTCTTAAGGCTGCCCGTTTTCAGTCCCGTCGCTTACCGGGGATTTAAAGAGCTTGCTTATGCTTGCCAAAAACCCGCGGGAAGGTCGCCCTCCTTCTTCCATGACTTCCTCGGGACCAACCGGCGGCACGTCCTCAATATTGCCTTGCCTGAATTTCTTCAGCAGTCGCACCCGATCGCGTATCAGAGGGTGAGGGTGCCAGTCGAGGAATTTGAACGCCCAGCTTGAGTCGTCACCGACATACTCCAGCCGTTTCATAACCAGGCAAAACAGATCGTAATACCCCGTCGACACAAGCAGCAGAAGCGTATCTATAATCCAGGCCGGGTAATTGTCCAGGTATGGACCAAAGTGCTCGAGGGCGCGTCCGGGGTGCTGGAAATTAGGCATCCCTGCTTCATGTGATTTCATTCCCGCAAACGCAGGAACGTACATAGTGTCATAGTCCACGAGCTTGAACTCGTTTTGGGCAATGAGAATGTTGTCCGGATGCAGGTCACCGTGGGCGATACCAGCCTGATGCAGCGCCCACATCATGAGGCGGAATCGCTCTTGCAGCGATCGCATCAAATTCCCATCGCCCCGATAAAAATCGGCGCATTGCGCCAGGCTGAATCCCCTTTGCCACTCCATTTTGAGAATGGGATACCAGTAATTGCCGACCTTAATGCCCTCGGGCTGATATTCGAACTCGAGAAAGTACTGCTGGGTTGCGCCGACGATTGCTTTGCTAATCTCTTCATATCTCGCCTGTCGATCTTCGACGTGCTTGTAAAAGCACTTCACGGCGATGCGTCTGGTCAAGCACCTGATGTGGAAGACGACACCGTTGGGTCCGCTTCCGTATTCGGCGAGTACCGGCACGCCGTTTTTCAATTCCGGATCGTGGAAGCTTTCGGCGCATTTGGTTATAGCTTCTCGATAATGCCTGAATTGAGGCCAGGGCCCGATGGTGCGAAGGGGGCGCGGTGCGCTGATCGTCGCCTCGCCCGGCTTCATCCAGTCGGGAAGATTGGTGAGCCTGGACAAACGCATGGATTTCTTCTCTTTTGCATCCGCCAATTCAAAAGACTCGATGTCGTCAGGATCTTCAAATGCCGTGTCCGCCGGCGGCAAATCATCAGCCGTGCGAATGCTCGTGTCGAGAGGCGGAATCTGCTTGATCGGATATTCGATCAGGCTCCTTATGATTTCGGAAATATTGCGGATTTCCGGCAGGCGGTGATTTTCAAGCACGGCGAAACAGTGCGATTTGATCGGGTTTTTGAAATCGGAGCGGCGAAACAACAGACATTCGTCACCGCCATTCAGGCGCGCCCAGAGGTCCGGATCGCGCAGCAGGCAAAACAGCGATGCATAGATGACCCAGATCGAGAAATTGTCGAGAAACGGCCCGAAATGTCGCGGTGTCCTTCTCGGGTGCTGGTAATTGGGATGGCCTAATTCATTGCTTTTGTATCCGCTCAGAGCGGGTACGAACATGCCGTCATAGTCGACAAGGCGCAGGTCGTCGTCGACAACCAGTATGTTGCCGTGTTGCAAGTCACCATGGGCGATACCGGCAGCACCGAGCTGACTGCTCATCCGGCAAAAACGATCGAGCAACATTTCCACCGAGCCGGTCCTCGACCCATATTGTCTGAGGTATTGATCGAGGCTGGCGCCCTCCACCCATTCCATTTTGAGAACCGGATATCGTTCGCCCAAAACTTTGATGCCGTCGGCGATGTATTTGAAGCCCACGGTGTAAATCAGGTCGTCGTTGCCTATGTACTCGGAAAGTCTTGCATAGCGCTCGCTTTGATCGGCTATGTTGTGCAGGAAGCAGCGCACCGCCCAGTCGTTTGATTCGCACTGCAATCTGTAAACGCTGGCGAAAGCGCCGGTCATTGCTCGCGGCAACCCGAGCGGATTCAATTCCGGGCTCCCGGCTTTCAACTCCTCGTCCGAGAAGTTGAGAGCAGGATTTTGAATTGCTTCGTTGTAGTCCTGCGGAGTCGGCCAACCCATGGTGAATCTGTTTGAAGCTCATGCCGGCGATGACAGCGATCGCCTGCACTATTTTTTACCCATTGGCACAAAGCATGAATCTTCGGCGGCTCTAAGGATCGAGGACGACAGCGGAAGTGGTTAACGGCGCCCGAAGTGCTCGACGCGGTCGGGCAGTGCTGCTGACATCCCGAGTGGCGCAGACGTTATTCTTCTCGGATAATTACTTTGCGCCTCTTCCATATGATATGAAAGGATCGACCAGTACATGCCGTACGTAGCCGAAATCAGCCGGGCCAACCCGTCTTGCTTTGTATTTCTCATCGACCAATCAGGATCGATGCAAGATCCGTTTGGTTCAACTACTGGCAACAAGACGAAGGCTGACAGTCTGGCTGATGCGATAAACAGGCTACTGCAGAACCTCGTCATCAAATGCGCAAAATCGGAAGGCATTCGAGACTATTATCACGTCGGGGTCATCGGCTATGGCGGCAAGGGAGTCGGTCCGGCCTTCAGCGGCAAATTGCGCGGCAAAGATCTGGTGCCCATAAGCGAAATCGGCAACAACCCGGCAAGAGTGGAAGAGCGCACCAAGCGAGTGGAGGACGGCGCCGGCGGACTCGTCGAGCAAAAGGTGAAGTTTCCCATCTGGTTCGATCCGCAAGCTGAGGGCGGAACACCAATGTGTGATGCTCTGCACCGTGCTACGTCCATACTTGTGAATTGGTTGACGAAACATCCGAATTGTTTTCCGCCCATCGTCATAAACATCTCCGACGGCGAATCCACAGACGGTGATCCCTTTCAGGCGGCGTACGATCTCATGACTCTTTCCAGCTCTGATGGAGACGTGCTCTTGTTCAATCTCCATCTCTCATCGTCCAACGAGCGCCCGATTGAATATCCGGACACCGACGCCATTCTTCCCGACGATCACGCAAAGCTTCTCTTCAATATGTCCAGTCCTTTGCCCGAGTATATGCGAAAGATGCTTTCGCAAGAGGGAATGTCCGGCTCGTTCAATACCCGCGGTTTCGTGTTCAATGCAGACATGGTATCCGTGATTCGTTTTCTGGACATCGGAACACGGCCGAGCAACTTGCGTTAGGACGCTTAGATGAAGATTGCCAGTCAGACGTTGTG
>DATNRC010000183.1:0-6513 GCA_036703705.1 Candidatus Obscuribacterales bacterium | reverse complement strand
GGTGGCGGCAATACGGGTGGTGGCAATGGCGGCGGAAAGAAGTAAGCTCATGTCGTAGTACTCAGCACAAAAAGTTGCGACATGTCTGCTCAGATCACCACCTCCAGATCGCCACATAAACTCACCGAAGCAGTACAACTCATGCGTATCTTGTTTGTTGCACGACAAGATCTGCAGATATTTCACATATTTGGACACGCATGCATGGGATATGCACTGAGGGTGGTGACTTGTATAAAGACTGGCTCATTCAGAGTGTTTTACAAGTCAAGTGCAAGTTACGAAGAAAGTAGTTAAAACAAGATAAACATATGTGGCTTACATTTCGTATATTACGTATTTGTTTGTATCTAACTGTCTAGTAATATAGGGGCTGGAGTTAAGCGGTGACCGGGAATTCACTAAGGGCTTGAGGTCGAAGGCGTGCGAAGCAATCCGACGAGGAATTGCTTCTTCTCGGTATTTGAGACAGCTGCGACTTCAGTTCGGGGGGGCTGACAAATGAGGAAATACATTCGTCACCGTCGGAACGGTGCAGCAATTGCTGAATTAGCCGCAGCATTTGCACTCCTTATTCCGTTAGTTGCACTTACAGCGTGGGCTGTTGTAGAAGCGTCGCAAGCGTACATGATTCATGGGGCACTGCATCAATGCGCTTTGACTGCCGCACGAAAGCTGGCGATCGCATATGGGTACGATCGAGCGGCGGCGATGTCGAATCCGAACGCAACCTTTAGCACAGTGCGTTTTGGTGGCATTGTCAATGACAATTCGCAATTCACTATTCCTGATGGAACGGCGGGCTGGAACACGACGGCTGAACCGCCGACGGTGACCGTCGTCTGCCAATTCCATCCAGGACAACATGGCTTACAGGAATTACCCAATCCTGACCCGTTGCATCTGGGCAACACATTCGTGCTCCAGGCACAGGCAACCTGTCGTTTAGAATAATCCGAGGAGATCCGACATGCATTTAGGCAAGCAAGCGGGAGTTCGTTCAAATCGGGGTGCATTGTCGCTTTTGCTCCTCAGCATTCTCTTAATTGCTGCGTTCATGGTGTGCGCGCTGGCGATGGACATCGCTCATTGCACCGCTGTTCGCACCGAACTGCAAGCAGCCTGCGACGCAGGCGCGCTCGGTGGCGCTGAAGAATTGGCGAAAGATCCAATTGTTCAGGCCGACATCACCAGAGCCGAGAATTATGCGCTTCTCATCACTGAGAGAAACAACGCAGAAGCAATTCCAGTTTCAAATTCAAACAGCGACACAACAGTCACTGCGGCGGCCTTCATCCCGCCTGCCGGATCGAGTGACCCACGGACAGTGACGGTGACGGCTACTCGCAATGTCAAACACATGTTCGGCAAAATCTTCGGTGGTTGGAACGACAATATTCAAACTACCGGGGTCGCCGGTGTGTCGCACATAGTAGCGGTAGATAACGGGCAGTGGTACCCGCTTTCCGTTGACCTCAACGTGGAACCGACAAGCGGCACGATGGAGGGGATACCGCTCAATTTGTGGGCTGATCCCACATATACGGACAGGCCTTTCACCATCGTACTCAACCCGCAAGGTTCGAAGAACGGTGCGTGGCTGAGATGGGAGCCGGAGGATGGGCCTCTGTACATCGGGCAGACGGTCGGCGTGTTCAACGGAACCCAGGCAAACAAAGTACGACCCATCGAAGTGGGCGACTTCCTGTACTTGCCTCTTATCGAGGGTGGACCTCCATACAATAAGGACCGCGTGATCATTGGTTTGGTGGGATTCCTGGTTACTTCAATCAACTTTCCCCAGGAAATCACCGGTTTGATCAGGCAGCCAATTATCGTCAATGGGACGCCAGGAACACCGCTGCCCATACCGAGCGGGCCCGGTAGCAATTTCCTGACGCAAAATCAAATTTGGAAGGTCTGGCTAATCAGATAAGAGTGGACAAACGCAAATCTATGAAGCGACCAATTTAGTTGGTCGCTTTTTGTATGTGCCCAAATGGATAGCCGTCAAGGCCCACAAAGAATTTGCCTCTCAGTCCCGACCAATCGTGGTCCCTTGATGCAACCACTCCTAAGCGGGCAGCAGATCCGTTTTCAGCTCTCCGATTGTGCTGTAGCGAGATTTGACGTCGAGTGCTGTTGCCTTGTGGACAATTTCGTCGAGCTCATCGCTAATGATGGGCATTTTCTTCGCCGGCTGAGAGGCCGTTATTGGTTCCGGGTCCTCGCCGGTAAGCAGATAATAAAGCGTTGCTCCCATGGAGTAGATGTCGCTTTGACAAGAAGGCTTACCGCGAAATTGCTCGGGGGAAATGTAGCAATGCTTGCCCACAACTGTCCCCGTGGCGGTTGACTCCTGCTGCTGCGCCACGTTGAAATCAACGAGTTTGAGAATGCCGTCCGATCCCAGAATTAAATTATCCGGAGTGAAATCGCGGTGCACCACCGGTGGCTCCAAACCGTGCAGGTACTGCAGCATCTCACACATCTGTGCTGCCAGATTGCGAACTTCGGCCTCCGGCAAATGCCCTTCCGCACATACCTTCTGCCGCAGCGACAATCCGTCGATTTTCTCAAGCACAAGATAACCGCGATGATCTTCAATGAAAAAGTCGATCAATTTGACGATGCGATCGTTATCCAGTCTGCGCAGAATGCTCGCTTCGTTTTGCATTTTTTCAATCGCCTGTCTGCGGATGTTTGCGTCAACGTACACGGGCAAGATGAATTCCTTCAGCACCACTTCATGGCGAGCGTCCAGGCTTTTGGCAAGGTATGCCGTGCCTTGCCCGCCCACGCCCAGTTGACCGACGATTTCATACAAGCCGTCTCTGAGAAGGGCTCCCTCATGGAGTGGTGCAAGACGCTCGCGTTTTGGCGGCGCGGAAAGAGCTTGCAACCAGAGCTCCGTATAGTTGTGATTTTGCGGCGCCGCCAGCATATCCGCTAATTCTGCCACTCTGCGCGCGTGCCCACCGTAATTGTGAATCGCATCAAGAAGCTTGCGCCTGTCTTCGATTGTAGAAACGGCACCGAGTTTGAGCTTCAAGTCGGGACCGTGGCGAAACTCGAAGTGAATCAGGCAATCCTGCGGCGAGGTCTTTCCTGGCGGCCAGATGACAGAGATTTGATCGAGGTCATTCCATTCAAACGATCTGCTTCGCCAGAGCAATCCGCGATGCCAGAGCAGGCTGATCTTCTTCGGACCCAGCGCTATGTGGCTCGGGTGTCTCATATATACAAGTACACCGACGAGGCAAACCAACAATAGAATGAGGACCAGCATCATATTTAGGAAGCCGTTGATGCTCGAGGCAGCACTCTCAGCTCCTGCAGTGCCGATTGCCCCGGCTCCCATTTTGCCGAATGCCATGTTCATAAGCAGGTTCAGTGTCTTGCCTGGTCCTCCGCAGGCAAAAAACAATATCAAAATCGTCATCGCAAACCAGGCTTTTGGTGTGTTCCAGGCAGAGAATCTATACGCGAACCACTTCTCCATCGCTGCATATGGGCGATAATCTATGATGTGTGTCGCGCCTTCCCTGTCCACAACACTCCGCTCGGAAAGAGAACCGGCGGCGCTCGGCGAGGGCTGAGGGCTGTCTTTTGATGTTTCCTGGTCGCCGATCAACGATCCGCTTCTGGCATCCTCATCGGAATGAGCGAGCAAGAATTTGCTCTGATCTGCTTCCGGAGGAACCAATTTGATGGCATCTGCTTCAATCGCCGGTTCGGCAGAAGGTGCCAATTTGCTTGCATTTTCGTGCACTATTTGATCTTCTTGTAGACTTTCAGTCATGCGACCTGATCTCTTCCCGGCATTGCAGTTGTAGAACATGCCTCTTTCTTTTGGTCAATCATTTCGCCGAGGATTGCGATGATTTCCTTTGCTGAACGCGGCCGTTCGGACTCTTCCATTCTCGTGCAGCGGGCGATCAGATCATCCATGCGCCCGGTTATGCTGCTTATCTTCTCTTTTGGATGCGACTCACTGAGGGCTTCCGGATCAACGCCCGTGAGCAAGTAATAAAGCGTGCCGCCGAAGGCATATATATCGCTCAAAGTTGTGGCTTTGCCGCGCAGTTGCTCGGGTGCGATATAAGCCTGCTTACCGACGAGCGTGCCTGTTGCCGTGCCGACAAATTCATTGGCTGCTCCAAAATCAATAAGTGTGATCGACTCGTCTTCGCGCTGCACGAGATTATCTGGTGTGAGATCTCTATGAATGATGGGTGGAGACTGCGTATGGAGATAATCAAGAATTTCAGCGATTTGCTTGGCCCATTTGACGACGACAGCTTCAGGCTGGGGACCGTGCTGCTTCACGATTTGGCGCAAATCTTGTCCGCGCACGTATTCCAGTAGAAGATAGTTTCTGCCCTCTTCCTGAAAGTGGTCGAAAACGCGCGCAATGCGAGGGTGCGTCAATCTCACCAGAAACTGTGCTTCACGGCGAAACAACTCCACAGCCTTATCCCGCGTTTGCTCATCAGCATTGCTGGGGACGACCGCTTCTTTTATGACGACCAGATCGCGCTCATCTTCTTGCGCAAGATAAATAGCGGAAAGACCGCCGAATGCGAGCTGGCGAACCACTCGCAGTTTCCCCTCTTTCAGTTTGTGCTCCGGCTCGAGCGGCACAAATGCCGTGGCGCTGAATCGCCTACTCAGCTCTTCTTCCCACAAATGCGTGTAGCTGATTTTGTCCAGGCCCATGTTTTCGTTCTGAAGCTGATTGTGAAATGCAATCAGCTCGGGCGAACGTTTGCAGTTTTGTCCCCAGACCTCAAGACCAAGGAGCAACTGTTCAAGATCTGCTCTCGCCATTTGTCTGAGAGATAGTTTGGCCGTGCCTCCTGATTTGAAGTGGAGATCCAAAATTCCATCTGGAATGTTCTCTTTATGGGGGCTGAGCTTGTCGCTCAAATAAAGATTTGCCTCAGACAAATCGGTCCATAAGCGCTCCTTGCGGAATCCTAATAGAGACAACATCATCAGCGGGAAAGACAAACCCTCTTTGCTGACAAGAAGCTGGTCATCCTCGCAAACGGCCGAAATCAAAAGCGATATAACTGGAATGGAGACGAGAACGAACAGCACCAGCGCGCAAGCAATTGCCGGCACCTCGGACCCCTGACGATAAAGGAGGGCCAGAAAGAGACCCAGGCAAAAGGGTATGGCGATAGCCCATAGAGGCATGAGGGCTCCCATAACCCAGACACCCACACGAGCCGGCGTGTTGCGGTATGAGATTGAGACTTCTAATTCAGCCAAAGCCCCTCGTCCTTTTGAGGCTGAGTGAAACGGTCCAGGTTTCCCACCATTCCTACTCTACACTTTCACGCCCGAACGTGCCAATCTCCGATGGGTCAAATTCGCTCTCTTGGGTCCGTTACGACAACCGCGACAGGTTGATTGCCTGACGGCGTTAGTTTCAGGCGCAGCGAGCGACAGGTTGATTGCCTGACGGCGTTAGTTGTAGGCGCAGCGAGCGGCAGGTTGATTACCTGAGGGTGTTAGTTTCAGGCGCAGTGGCAGCCGAGCTTTCTACCATCTGCTTCGACAGCGTTTTGGAGAGCATGGAGATAGCAGAAGGACACAGAGCCTGTAGCCTTTCCACGGCGCGTCCCGGATGGGTAAGCACAATCTCGTGGCTGCCTCCTTTTTCCATGGCGCGAATGGTGTCGGCGGCGCATTCATCGGAGCTGATGCTCAATAGATTGCGCATGATTAGCCCCGATAAGTTCTTCTGTTGCGCGATTATTGTGGGGTTCCTGCTTTCCGACAATTGGTTCTTCGTAAAAAACTCCGAGCGCACCCAACCCGGGCAAACCGTGATCACATCAACGCCGTGACGAGCCAGCTCAGCAGCCATCCCCTCAGACATGCCGGTGAGGGCGAATTTGCTCGCCGCATAACAGACACTGCCAGGAAAAGAAACCTTTCCTGCAACGGACGAAATATTCACTATCTTGCCCTTTTTGTTGTCGACGAAGTGCGGCAAAACAGCGTATGTCAGACGCAAGGGAGCGAAGAAATTGACGGCGAAGACGCGTTCCCAATCTTCGGGGGTGAGCCTCATCAGCGACCCTGGCTTGGCTAGCCCCGCGTTGTTCACCAGAATGTCGACGCAACCGAATTCATTGAAACTTGCATCAACAGCAGCTTTTTGAACGGCATGCTCGGCGATGTCGCCGACTACTGCAATCGCTTTGCCGCCTGCCTTTTCAACCAATTCTTTTGTTTCATTCAAATGTGACTCAGTGCGCGCTGTAATGACAAGCTGCGCTTTGTATTTCTTCGCCAGCTGGACGGACAGGGCCCTGCCGATTCCGGTCGAAGCGCCGGTGATAATTGCCTTGCAGCCTTGTGTCAATCCACGAGATTTCATCTTTTTTACCTTTCGCTGTGCGCACGGTTTCAGCCGCCGGATCCGTCAATGGATGGTGAGAAGGACACACATTTTACCTCTCTGTCTCAGTGCAGCGCCGTTCGTGCTCTCACAAAGAT
>DATNRC010000182.1:0-5425 GCA_036703705.1 Candidatus Obscuribacterales bacterium | reverse complement strand
CCGCCTGTTCCTCCTCAGCTTAGAGCAGGCAACCGTTTTGATGACAGGCTGCTGCCGCAAATGAGAGCAAAAACGGAATGGTACCGAATTCCAAAATGGTTTGCCGGCCACTGGCAGCGCCGCAAAGTTACTGAAAAGGTGAAAGGGTATTTGATGCCCGTAACCAGAGCCGACGTAAGAATACGTGAGTTCGGATTTCAAAGCGACGCCACGGGACGGATCTGGCATCTGGTGCGCACTCCTTTCCCGATCACCGTCGATCAGCCGTTTCAAGTCAACCACCATGTCGTGACGCGGGAAGAGCCTGTTTCCGTAACGCGAGACCAAGTGGTATTACGCACGGTGAGCACCGTATGGATGGTCAGCAAATCCACCGGCATGATTGCCAACGTTGCGCAGGTGGATCAGATCGACACTTTCATGCCCAACGACAAGGGCGAATTGATCGCCAGGTCTTCCGTTGCCAACTACGATCAGTACGGCAGGCTGGTAAGAGAGAGCGAGGTTCGCTGGACGGACAGATTGGTGGCTTCCTACCAGCCAGTGGATTTTTATCAGGGTGTGAACATCAAGGCATCCTTTGCCGACTTTTTGCAGGCTCGCGGCATGGCCGATCGCATACCGGGCGGCAGCTATGGGTTTGCATCATCAGGAAATTCCGGATTCGCCGATACAGGCAAAGTCTCCGGTACCACATTTAATACCAGCTCGGGAGTTGCCGGCGGCAGCGGACAGCGCACCACCGCCAATACCAATATTGAGCCTGTGGTGAGCCGCTCGGGCACCGCTCTTGATACCGAAATGGACACAGGAACAAGAAATGACGGCGGCAATGCCGCTCAGGGTTCGGCTCCTCCTAAAGTCAACGCCGGGCCTGAGGTCAGCCCGGATCCGGCGCCGCAACCGTCTGTGAAACGCATGATCCCATAGACTCATGCCGGTTTTCATGGGGTAAAAGATTGTCACAGCTTAATCTTGTTGATGCCAGATGAGTTTTCAATTGGCTTAGATTGAGTCGCTTATATAAACGTTCGTTCACAATGCAATCTGAGGGACAAAAAATGCCTGGCGTATACAAGATGACCGAGATCGTTGGCTGTTCGTCGAAAAGCTTTGCCGATGCCACTCAAGAAGCGGTGAAGCGCGCATCGAAGACGCTGCGCAATTTGGGCTGGTTTGAAGTCGTGGAAATGCGCGGCATGATCAAAGAAGGACAGGTAGCCGAATTTCAAGTGAAAATCAAAGTTGGTTTCCGGCTTGAAGACTGAGGTCAAGCATCCTCAGGTGCCGAAAATCCGGTCGCCGGCATCACCTAAGCCAGGCACAATGTAACCGTGCTCATTGAGTTGCTCATCGACGGCTGCTGTCGTTATGTGCACGTTAGGAAACGCCGAGTGCACTCGCTTGATGCCCTCAGGGGCTGCTACGAAAGAGACCAGGTGGATTGTCGACACATTCAATCTCGTAAAGAGGGAAATGGCTGCTTGCGCCGATCCGCCTGTTGCCAGCATGGGGTCTAATACGAAGACGCGGCTTTCCGGCGGCAATGAATCAGGCAATTTCGCATAGTAGGAGATTGCCTTTAAGGTCTCCTCATCGCGCCGCAAGCCGATATGGTATATGCGTGCATTCGGAAGCAGGTCTTGAGCTGCTTCGGCAAGCACGAGCCCGGCCCGCAATACGGGCGCCAGGACTACATAATCGCTCAAAGCCACGCCCTTTGCCGGCCCGATAGGGGTTTCGACACCGACTTCTCGCACCTTCAGCTCCTTCATTGCCTCGTATACGAGAAAGCGGCTCAGCATCCTTGCTTTCTCTCTGAATTCCGAGGACGGCGTCTGGTAATCGCGCAGCCTGGTCAGAAGGTTCTGCACCAGCGGATGATCCGCTACTTTCAAGCATTCGACATTCGCGTCCGTTGAAACCATTGCATCATTCCTCATTGCTTGTTTCCGTAAGCATCTCCGGGCGACGCCGTCATCGTCTCTTATCGGCAGCAACTCTCAATAAAGAGTCTGCCTCCTTCCGGGCCCAGCTGTCAGCCTCAAGTATATCCTCAAGTGAAGGCTTGGAAACCGGCTTGTGACGTTCCAGCACTCTTTCTATATGAGCGGGTATTTGGTGAAATTTAATGCGGTCACCGAGAAACGCCGCCACCACTGCTTCATTGGCTGCATTTAAAACGCACGGCAAAGTGCTGTCCTCGCTTGCGACTTGTCTAACCAGGCGGAGGCACGGAAACTTTTCTAAGTCTGGCTCTTCAAAAGTCAGTGTGGAAAGCTTTCGCAGGTCCAATCGCGGTACGCGCTCGGACTTCACGCGTTGCGGATAGAACAAAGCATAATGGATGGGCAGGCGCATATCCGGTACGCCGAGCTGTCCCACGATAGAGCCGTCCACGAATTCGACTGCCGAATGCAAAATA
Organism: Candidatus Obscuribacterales bacterium; assembly: GCA_036703705.1. Taxonomy (GTDB): domain Bacteria; phylum Cyanobacteriota; class Vampirovibrionia; order Obscuribacterales; family Obscuribacteraceae; genus DATNRC01. The sequence continues at coordinate 3,000 of DATNRC010000182.1, read as the reverse complement.
GACTGCGGGTGAATGACCACATTGATTCGCTCTACGGGTATGTCGAAGAGCCAGCGCGCCTCGATAATTTCCAAGCCTTTATTCATCAGCGTGGCGGAATCAACAGTTATCTTCGGACCCATGGACCAGTTGGGATGCTTCAAGGCATCGTTTTTGGTGGCGCTTTTTATCCTGTCTATGGACCAGGTGCGAAAAGGTCCCCCTGACGCCGTAAGCCAAATCTTCTCCAGAGCCCTCGTGTCATAGCCGCTTAGAGACTGGAAAATTGCCGAATGCTCGCTGTCGACAGGCACAATGCGCGCTCCGTGTTCTTGAATCATGCGCATGATGACGCCGCCTGCCGCGACAAGAGTCTCCTTATTGGCAAGGGCGATCGTCTTTCCTTTGCGAATGGCTCTTGCGGTGGGCGCAAGTCCGAGGAAACCAACCACCCCTGTGACTACGGTTTCCGCATCCGTTTCCGCCGCCACTGATTCCAGTCCTTCCGTGCCGTGCATAATCTCGACAGGGGATGCACTTTTGCCGAGCATGGAGCGCAGCCTGCCCGCGTCTTCGGCTGTGGGCACAGATACGACTTGAGGCTCAAAAACGGCGATTTGCTCGGCAAGCGTGGAAAGGTTCTTGCTGCCGGCAGCCAGGCCGGTCACTTGCAGAAGGTCTTGATGGGCGGCCACAATATCGAGTGTCTGTCGACCAATTGAACCGGTTGAGCCAAGTAATGCAATTTTCTTCTGTGGCATTAATCTCCCCTGATGATTGGATGCGCGCACAGTGCATTCTACTATCGATCGGCCCTTTTGCGGTTTGTCGGCAGGAGACCGATTGATTATGCATTCTCATTTGCAACAGGCTCTTTTGCGCAAGGCGCGGAGGCAGGCTGGAACGTGCAAAGTGTGGAAAAGCGAAACAGCGCTTGGCAAAAGCGCTGTTTCTATCCGTGCAACCCCTAACAAGTGGTATCGCTAGTGGTGCTTACCCCTCACGCTATGCTTAAGCACCTTGATGCCGCGATAAAGAATTGCTCCTGAAGCACCTGCTAAAAGGGCTGCGCCGAACGCTTCGATGTAACCATGAGGAGCCCCGAGCACATCGGCTGAATACCACATGCCTACAAGCAGAAAAGGGAGGAGGAAGGACATCAAATAGTACGAATTGCAGGACTTCTTTGTCTCTAATCGATTGGTTTCCGCAAGCGTGATGAATGCTGTTGCTTCTTCCAATGTTCTCACCTCGCATAGGCGGCTGTAATGAATTTGCGGTATTGCGCTAGTAATCATCATCGATGCTCCTCGATTGGATGAAATCATACTAGCTCGTCTATTTTGGTTTGTCAAGCGCGAAATGCTCCCAAAATTCGGTTAATCAGAAATGAGATTCTAGACCAATCGGTTGCGCGCGCTGGTTTTCGCAGCGGATCTGTCAGCTCTTCTCCTGATTACCGCGATTCTTTGCCTTTTTCGCTCGCGAAAAGAACCATGTCCACAAGAGCGTTTATCATGCGTTCGCGAGCCAGAGGCATGCTGTGCTTGCCGTAAAGTATTTCCTGCACGACGATGAAGTGTATCAGCGAGCCATGGATTATGCGTGCCGTCGCTTCTGGATCGGCAAAGCTCAGCTTTTCGTTCGCACTTATATAGGTAGCTAATTTCTGGATGCCCGGCCTTATCAGCTTGGTCACGTACAATTCACCCAGCTCTGGGAATTTCGCAGATTCAGCGATGATTAATCGGAGGAGGGACACATATTCCCAGTCATCCATACGGGAAAGGGTGATCTGGGCAATCTTGCGGAGAAACGGTTGAGGGTCCATCGTGAGGATTTCGGGACTCATGCCGGCGGTGACGAAGCGATCGAGCAGTCTGTCTATGAGGGCGCTGAGAAGACTCTTTTTGTCTTTGTAATAGCTGTACAAGGTTTGCTTGGCCACGCCTGCTTCTTGGGCGATGGTGTCCATGCTTGCCGCATATCCTTGTCCAAGAAAAGCCCTCAGCGCCCCTTCTAAAATTTGCTCGCGCTTTTCCTTGAAGCGTTTACTCTCATCGTTGCTCAGCTGATGGAAGCGCTTTGTCTTACCGCTCAAACCGTGATCTGCTGAAGTGCTGCCGGACGCCATTTTCTGCCCTCTGATGAGAAATCATACTAATTAGTCTAACACCTGGCTCCCTGCCTCGTCCAGAGGACCTGATCTTCTGTATGTCACGTTCTGGTAACGGTGATCGGTCAACATAGATCCGCCCGAACCAGAAACTGTGAGAGTCAATCGGCAGTTTCCCAAAAGTCCACCCGCCCCACCGTACCAAGCATTCCGCCACTCGCGACTCCCCGAGGATTCTAAGCATGACTGAAAAGCTCACTCGCAGCCCTTCAGCTGCTGTTTTGCAGGCAGCTAACGCCAGACTGGCCCAAATGCGAACGGAGTATCTCGTCTCTGATCGCTTCTCTTCGGTCTTTGTTCCAACAGGATCCTTGGGAGCCGGGCCTTCAGCTGCGGATCTCGTGCAAGTGCAGCTAGAAGAAGCCTACAACTTACTGGAAAGCGAAATTGCGCATGGTCTCGTGAGCAAGAAAGGCCATTAGAAAGAGGCAAGCGGCTCGACTGAGCTCAACCCCGCTCGCTCGTTCAGCTCGGCTCAATCGGTTCAACCCGGCTCAGCCCGGCTCAAGCTTGTTCGTTAATTGATTTCTTGAGCACTTCGTTGGTTAGTTCGTTATTTATATGGAATAGCCGGGTCTGAATTTCCGCGTAATCGGATCTTTGTACACTCCTGTGCCATTGGGGTTGGTCCGGCCGATGAATTTGCCGCTTTCATCAAAATGCATGATCGTACCGTCTTAAAGTGTGCGGTCGCCGGTAAGCGGCTTTTCCTGCCTTTCCTTCGGCGGCTCAGAGCCTTGCCCCGATCTTTGTTCGTGACCGTAGGGGTTAGTCTTGTCCAAGGGATTGGCGGCGTAAGGCGCAGGTTGTACCGGCCCCTGATTTTGATGGTCGCTCAAAGATTG
>DATNRC010000181.1:0-14745 GCA_036703705.1 Candidatus Obscuribacterales bacterium | reverse complement strand
AAAGCTATCTATGGTTTTGAACCTTATAGGGTTCAACAAAAATTGCCAACAAGAAGTGCAAATAGTCATCAATGCATGCAAAGATGGCACCTTCAGCTCCCCACCAAGCTCGGAGGTCTTGAACCTTACAGGGTTCATTTTCCTGGAGCGGCTTTCCCAATAACCGCCCGTAATCTGGAGAAGAGCCGCATGCCCATCTTCAGCTCAAGAGCTGTAAATAAGTCAAAGAGGCTCTTAATGAGGCTCTTAATGATGCCGCTCTCCTCAATGGAAAGACAGATCGAAATACGGCCGATCTTTCACGCCCAGATAAATGGGATCGGAGCTCACACCGAGGGTGGTGCCACGAGCATCGAGCGCGAAAATACGGATTTGATAGCAAGCGGGCTCTGGGAAGACGCCCGCTCTAAGCTCAATTCGGCCCTTTGCTCCTTTAGATACCCAGCTCTTCGCTGCCCCTTTGGATGGTTCTCGATCGCGATAAGTATTGCTGTCCACCTGAAACATGCTGTACGGTCTGGACATTTCGACGCGCGCATCCGCAGCACCAGGAATGCTCGAGAGATCATAGCTCAGCGAATACACACCATCGGCAGCACGATAGACACCATCGCTGCCTTCCTTCATTTGCGGATCCGGTTTCAACGACGGAACGGCATCGCGACCGTCACTTATCCTCGCTCCCTTTACAATCAATTGAGGATCGTCAGGGATGGCATACACGAACATGCGGTTGACACGGCTGAATTCGAACCAATCCCTGTCGTCAGCCACAAACATGCGGTAAGTGTGCGTTTGTCCATCCCCGGCAAGAGGCATCTCAACAAAGCCGGTGTTCAATCTGCCCTGCGGCGATACTCCGTACCAAATAAGAATCAGTTTACGTTTTGCCCCGGCAGCGGCGCTTCTGGAAGCCTGTGCTTCCACCTCAATGCATTCGACATGGTGCGAATAAAACGGATGGTCGCTCTGAAGCCAGAAAACATGATCGGAAAAGCCCGTTGCTCGTTCCACATTAAGATCCGGAAATTGGCTTTGATAGCCGGTGCCCGAAGGAGTCAAATACTTGAGCTTCATCGTCGCCACATCCCACAGACAAACAGCATAACGGTCCTTGTCGTAGATTCTCGAACGGAGTTGAGAGGGCGCCACCAGCTTTGGATGCGTATAAACTCGAGGCTCCGGGCAAAAAACAGATTCGGCATAGTTGCGATCTGCAAGCGGAGGGCGCAGCAGATCGAGCAGCATATAATAGTGGTGAAACATATAGACGCCCTTTATTTGCTGGGGCAACCAGGAAACAAACAGTTTGCGCCCCGGCTGGAGTTGCTTGACCGCGTTTATAAGCTCCTTCTTGATGCTCACTACTTGCTTGCTCGCCTCAACCCAGGCCAGGCTGTTGGCGCGGGTAAAAATACACCAGATTGCGAGAATGACAGCGAACAAAAGCATCCCTAAGCATTGCACGTATTTGTACGCCCGTTGAGAGGCGGCATTTGCCGCCTGCTCCAATTCGCTTGCTGTCGGCAAAAGCATAAGAGAAAGCATGATGGAGAAGATGCCGCTTTCCAGATAAAAGAAGCGAGAGCATTGCACCCAATCGTTCAGGAAAAGAACTTGATACAAGGGGATGCTCTGCACAAGCATCCACAACATCAGGAAGGAGAGATCCTTCAATCGTTGCCAGGTCCAGAGCTTGCAGTAAGCCTGGATGAGAATCGACGTTCCCAAACAAATGTACACGCCTCTCATGATCGTGCAAAGGACGTTGTCACGGCTGATTATCTCTTCGTTCATGGGAAAGAGAATTTTCCAGAACAAGCCGGGCTGTATCACTTCATACCAGGCCCGGCGATCGAGCAAATCGCCCACGGCTCCGATATAGCCACCGCCAACGGTGCCCAAGACGAGAAGGCGAACGGCGAAGTAAACAGCTGTCACAGCAAAATATGGCAGCACCTCCAGGCCCGCCCGCTTGAGGCGCAGGGGCACCTCCCCGCCCGGCCCATAGAAGAGGCTTGAGGCAAACAAAACGGCAGGCAGAGTAACACCCATCTCCTTCGACATCAAACTGAGCGCAAAGGCAGCCGGTCCTAAAATGCGCGCCCATTTTGCTTTGTCCTGGGCGCCGATAAGAAAGAACCAGAAAGAAGCCAGATAGAAGAGCACACAGAGAGCATCCACTCGCCCCATTATCCAGATCACGACTTCTGCATGAAGGGGATTGAGAGCAAAGAGTGACGCGGAGATGAGGGCGAGGAGCCGGGCTCTGCTTGCGCCGTAATGGCGGAGCAATCTTTTGACGAGATAAAAGAGACAAATCGCCCCCGCTTGTGAGACCAAAAAATTGGTGAGCCGGTAACCAAACGGATTCACACCCCAGATAAGACAATCAAATGCCAGCGTAGGCTCGACCAGGGGGCGCCAGAACAGCCCGTTGGAGGCATCCTGCATCCAGATGGTGACGAAATTCAGGAAGAGAAGCTCTGGATTCGTATGCGTGGCGGCATAGGCATAAGCTACATGCATCAGATCATCGGATACGAAATAGCATTGAAAGGACTGCCAGTAGGCGACGAGCATGAGGGGAAGAATGACAAGGTAGGCGGCAGCGTCGCCAAGGCGCGGCACTCTTATCGTCGTGGCTGTCATCGAATTCTGACCGGCTTCCACGACCATCTCATTCGCCCTTGACCAAAGTGTGCTTTAGGGATACCGCCCGCGCAGCCGGTATGTTTTAGGGATAGAGCCCGCGCAGCCGGCGTGCTTCCACGACGCGCTTGACGGCAATTTGCATGGCGGCGTCTCGCAAAGATATCTTCTTTGATTGCGCGGCCTCGAAGACACGATCAAGAACTTTCAAGACGAGCTGATCCAGGCGGTTGTAGATTTCCTTTTCCGTCCACAAAAGGCGCATCAGCCCCTGCACCCATTCGAAATAGCCAACCGTCACCCCAGCGGCATTGGCGAGGATGTCAGGCAAAATCTGCACTCCCTTGTCGTCCAGAATCTCATCCGCTTCCGGCGTAATAGGCGCGTTGGCTCCTTCCACAATCATCTTGCACTTCAGTCTGGAAGCGTTTGAGGCGTTGATTTGATTTGCTACCGCGCATGGTGCGAGGATGTCGCATTCCAATTCCAGAAGCTCTTCATTGCTTATTGCTTTCGCGTCGTGAAAGCCGTGAATCGTGCCGTGCTCTTCGATATGCGCGGTCAGTTTCTTCACATCGATGCCTTTGGCATTGGCCAGACCGCCGCTGCTGTCGGATACAGCGACAATAGTAAACCCTTCGAGCGCCAGCTTGCGGGCGAGAACGGACCCTACCTGTCCAAATCCCTGAATGGCAACGGTGGGCGAGGACTTTGCAAGCTGAGCCTGTTGTACCAGCCGCCGCGCGCAAAGCGCAACTCCGTGCCCCGTAGCTTCGAGCATGCCGAGCGAACCGCCAATCGATTTCGGTTTGCCTGTGCAAACTGAGGGGACGGTATGACCGATATTCACACTGTAAGTGTCCATTATCCAGGCCATGGTTTGTTCGTTGGTATTCAAATCCGGGCCGGCAATGTCTTCGTTGGGACCAATAAGCTCGATGATTTCCGACACATAACGGCGGGTAATTCTTTCCAATTCGCCTTTGCTCAATTCATGCGGATTTATGCGTATGCCGCCGTGAGCACCGCCAAAAGGAAGGTTCATCAACGAACACTTCCAGGTCATTAGCATGGCCATAGCGGCTACTTCTCCGAGGTTGACTGAATTGTGGAAACGCACTCCGCCTTTGCCCGGTCCCAGCGCCAGATCGTGATGCACTCGATAGCCCATGAAGGCGCGCACCGATCCATCGTCCATGCGCGCAGGAACGACCACGGACAGAGAGCGCTTGGGATGCTTGAGAGGCTCGATAACGCTCGGTTCGAGCTTGAGTGCGCTGGCAGTCTTGAGCAAGCGTTTTTGGGCCATGAGAAAGTCGGAGGTTTCCCACTCGTTCTCCAAGGCCTTTTCCGGTCCGCCAGTTTCCTTTACTTTCGCCATTCTCATCCTTCGCCTTTGCCGCAAAGCCGACAACCTGCATATTATAGGCATGCCGGACTATGACGTTGCCTTTCCGGACTTGCTTGTGAAGCCGATCTCAACCTTTGGAGCCACTGGCCACCTCAAGCCGCTTGTCGAGGGAAAGTTCTTTGTCCAAGCGCGAGCGTACTTTCTCCGCTCTCTTTCGCACTTCGTCAATAAGCGCCTTCGCCTCGGAAGAGGTGTTGTTGACAAACTCCTTTTCGTTGCTGTCAAAACCGGCAAGATTGATGAGGACGTTGTAAAAGGCACCTTCGGCAGCAGCAAGGGCCATCAATCCGGCAACCCCGGCATCACTCAATGAGTTGGGATTGCCTTTCTCGACAACGGGCTCGATCAAATCGAAAGAAGCATGCGCGCGCTTGAGAACCCCCAGGGGAATAAGAGTGGCATCTTTATTGGCATTGCTCAGCGCTTCGTTGCGCCTCTTCACCTCCTCGGCATTGCCTTTGGGCAAGCGGCGGGCGTCGATGATGCGATTGAATGCCCTCATGTCTTCATCGACCGCCCTGAGAAACTCCTGCTTCAGCTTTTGAGCATTTTCGGCGATGCCGTTCATCTCTAATTTGACTGCTTCAAATCCCTTTTTCTCGAATGTGAGATTAGCTACCATCGCCGAAAGAGCTGCAGCCAGCGCTCCGGACAGCGCAGCTACACTGCCGCCCCCGGGGGCAACGGATTCGGAGGCCACTTCATCGGCAAAATCACTGAGAGTAAGGTCTTTGAGCTCTTTGGCTTTAGAGGCGACACGATACTCGATGATTTTCTTCTGCGGGTCGAAGGGGCTCAATTCAGACAAACCAAGAGACTGAACGGCTGCCTCTATCAGCTCTTTCTCCGAGGCGCCTGTCGATCTGCCTTGTCTTTTCAAATAATGCTTGCCGGCTAAAAGCATGGGCTCAAGCGGCACCAGGCCCACGATTTCGCTGCCCGTCACCCGCAAGCCCAATTCCGATGCCAGCCGCTCGACTTCGTCAAATGCGTGATGCAGTGACGTCTTAGCATAATCGACAAGATTTATGGAAACTTGAGCGCGCCTGTACTCATCGACATACCACCCTACGGCGCGCGCCGCTTTCAGCGTGCCCGGCACCTTTAAGGGATTGCCTTCCTTGTCCCTTACGATGTTGCCGTCTTTGTCTTTTTTGGAGCGCCCTGCTTCTCTTATCGTCAAAGCGATGTCATTTGCCAGCTTCTTCGAGCGTGTGTTGAGATTCACATTGTAAGCAATGAGAAACGGCCTGGCACCAATCACAGTGGCACCCGCCGAGGCATTGAAGGAGGAGGGCCCGAAGTCAGGCTTGAAGTCGGGATCTTTCATCCTGTCGGCAAGCGCCTCATATTCGCCTTTGCGGATGTCGGCCAGGCTGCGGCGATCCTCGCGTCTTGCCGCCTCGGCATAAAGATATACCGGGATGCCCAAATCCCTTCCCACGCGCGCTGCCAGTTCTTCCGCCAGCTTGACGCAATCCTCCATGCTTACGCCCGCCACAGGAACAAAGGGGCAAACGTCCGTCGCTCCTATGCGGGGATGCTCGCCGCTGTGCTTGCGCATGTCGATCAGCCCCTGGGCGGCGCTTATCCCTTTAAAAGCGGCCTCAACGATTATTTCCGGTTCGCCGACAAAAGTAATCACGGTGCGATTGGTGCTCCAGCCGGGGTCGATATCAAGTAGATTTATCCCTTGAACACTTCGGATGGCATCGGCGATGGCGTTAATGACCTTTTCATTCCTGCCTTCGCTGAAGTTGGGCACGCATTCGACCAACCGCATGGTTTTTCCTCACTAATACAACTGACGCGTGGCATATTGTACTCTTTTGAGTGGCAGCAATCGTGATCGGGATTAGAAAAATGGTTGTAGCATCACCGGCGAAAGCGGTTTCATCTCCATCGATTTGCCTTCTTGCGCCGAGAAAGCTCGGATTCTCGCGCCGCCACTACCTGCGGTATCGACCTCATGAGCTTGCATTTGGCGCGCTCGAGTGCCTGGCCGACGCTCACAGATGAGTGATCACAAAAAAGAAAGGGAGTTGGGTTTCAGACCGGAAGCAAATCATGAGTCACAAGAAAGCGGACTCTCCAGCAGCCAAAAATCGAAAGGCCCACAATGAGCTGCAGAGAGAGTACTTCAATCAAAAAGCAGACATCTTTCTGCAACCGATTCCTCCGGAGGTCAGGAAGCGCACACGAGAAATCGTCAACAGCGCCAGGCTGGACAGCTCTTCCACAGTGCTTGACGTGGGCACTGGAACCGGCGCTTTGATCGAGCATTTCCTGGAAGATGGAGTGAAGCAGGAAAACATAGTCGGCTGCGATCTGAGCGACGAGATGATTGAGCGCGCAAAAAAACGCTTTCCCGGCGTCGCCTACTGGCGCGGCGACATTCTCGAATTCCCATCCCTGCCGGCGCCTTCGTTGCCGCCACAGATCAAGGACTTCAACGCCGTCTTCTTCAACGCCTGTTTCGGCAACATCTTCGATCGCCAAGCAGCTGTCGCGCGCGCGCAAAAGCTCTTGAAGCCCGGCGGCCGCGTCATAATCAGCCATCCGCTGGGCTTGCGCTTCCAGCGCTCACTGCATGAAAGCGGGCCCGACATAGTGCCTCATCTGTTGCCTGCGAAAAAGGAGCTCGAGGCATGGAGCCGGGAGCTGACGCTTGTTTTGGAGACTTTCCGCGACGAGAAGGACTTCTATCTGGCAGCGCTCAAGAAGTCTGTTTAATGCCCGGGTTAAAAGATTCGGAGAGGGTGGGATTCGAACCCACGGTACAGCTTTTGACCGTACAACTTCTTAGCAGGAAGCCGCTTTCGACCACTCAGCCACCTCTCCAAGAATGCAGCACCCGGCATTCGGGCACAGCAACTATGACAATATCATAGCTTTTCAAAAATGTCCCAGCACAACCATCCATATCCAATAGTAGCTTATGGGACCGCCAAAAAGCATGCTGTCGCCGCGGTCGAGAAATCCGCCGTGGCCTGGAATGAACGTGCTTGAATCTTTTATGCCGGCATCTCTTTTAAGCAGTGATTCACACAAATCGCCGAGTTGTGCGGCGACCGAGACAGCGGCCCCCATAAGCGGCGCTTGCCACAGCTTGAATCGAAAAGGATGGGAGGGGAAGAAGAAATGATCAGCGGTGTAAACCACGAGAACCGCGAAAAGCACAGCCGCCACAAAACCGCCCACCGCGCCCTCAATTGTTTTTTTGGGGCTAATCTGCGGATAGAGCAGGTGTTTGCCCCATGCCTTTCCTGCATAGTAGGCAAAAATATCGCTCGCCCAGACGATGAAGAGGCACACCCATACATAAGCCAGTCCCGGCTGCTGCAACGGATTGGCAATGGGCGCCATCCCGGGCGGCATCAAATTACGCAAAAGAACGATATGGCTGGGGAGAAAACCAACATAAATGAATCCCAGAATGGTGGTGGCGATGTCGGCTATGGTTGCGGGAGGCTTTTCATGCCTCAAGAGAAGGCGGAAGAAAGACAGGCAAATGCCGATGGTCAAAAGGAAAGGATAGTGCTCGAGCGGCCAGCCGGGCTCTATGGAAAGCCCCGGCATGACAGGCAAAGCGGCAACGGCAAAAAAAGCGATGATCATACCGCGGATGATGCGCGGGGACGGATTGAAGCCTTTCGCTCGCGTCATGGAGATGAATTCGTTGCCGCCCATTACGCAGGCTGCGCCGAGAAAAATGGGAAACAGTATGCCGCCGGCCATGATGGCTAAAGCAGCGATGCCGAATAGAATCCAGCCCCAGACAAGTCTCATCGTTTGCCCTCAACTGACTCCGGAAAAGATACGGCAAACTCATCGTTTTGCCTGTTGTTGCCGTCCTCGGCAGCCAAAAGGACGGCGCAGGCAAGGGCGGTCAGCGGGATCGTGAACACGAGTCCCAGACTGCCGCTCAATGCGGAGGCGATTTCGGTGGCGAAAAGATCCAAATTGATAAGCTTGACGGACGGCATTTGCGAGGCCAGCAAGAGGAGCGGCAAAGCGCCGCCCGCGTATGCCAGCACAAGCGTGTTCGTCATCGTGCCCATGATGTCCCGACCCACATTCATGCCCGCGTCATAGAGCTCTTTGCGACTGGCCCTGGCGCTCGCCTTTGCCACCTCCGTGGCGGCAGAAGCGATGGAAATGCCGACATCCATGATCACGCCGAGCGCGCCTATGAGCATGCCGGCAGCAAGCAAGCCGCTGTAAAACTGCGGCTTTTGAAAGAGCACCGACCCTCTCAGAATTTGTGCTTCTTCGCTCGACAGCCCGGTAAGGGGCGCAAAAACAATCACCGCTTGCGCCGCCAGTCCGGCGATGACCACCCCTCCCAGCGTGCCGATTATCGAGGCCAGCGCTTTCCTGGAAAATCCGGCGACGAAAATCATGCTGGCGCAGGCGGCGACGAGGCAAATGCAAACTGAGACCAGCAACGGGTTGTAGCCTTGAAGGCTGAGCGGAAGCAAGATGAAGGCAATGAGCGCCACTGTCACAGCCAGCCCGGCCAGCGACTTCAATCCCTTGCTGCCGCCGAAGCCCAGAAAAACAGCAAAGAAAACCAGGCACAGCCACAAAAGAACCGGCGCCCGGTGATAGTCGGCGATGTTGATCTCGGTCTTGCCATCGGCTGTCACCAGGGACAGTATCACTTCCTGCCCGGGACGAACGTCCACATTATATGCCGGGTTGTCCGTAATCTCGTTTGCCAACGTAAACAGCTTTCCTTTCAGCGGTCCTTCAGCTATTTCCACCACTACTTTCTGCCTCCTGCTCAGCATGCCGGTTTTTTCAAGGAGGCTTTGATCGACAACCGTTTCGGAGACGGAGTGCACTTTGCCCACTACAAATTCCTCCGCTACTTGATTCGGAGGCGCTGAGCCTGTGCTGATGCTGTCGCCCAGGCGTTCGATCACCGGCGCTCCCTGCTTTACCTTGCCCTTGTCGGGCGCAGCCGCCGACGGCAGCAGCCAGATATGGAAAACCGCCACCAGAAGCGCAAGGGCTGGTATAGACAGAGTTCGCAATGGGACGACGTTTACTCCTTGGGGATATCAAGGCTCAGCTGCGACAGAGTTAGCTGCTGATTGGCAAGCTGCCGGCCTAGATGCGTGTACGCCAAAGGCGTAGCCATTCTACCCCTGGGAGTGCGTTGAATGAAGCCATTTTGAATAAGGAATGGTTCGTATACATCCTCGAGCGTATCGCTATCCTCTCCCAGAGTGGCGGCAATCGTGTCTATGCCGACAGGACCTCCCTGGTAATGATCGATAAGAATCTCAAGCAGCCGCCTGTCCGTGGCATCGAGACCCGAGGCGTCCACCTGATAGGACTCGAGAGCCTGAATGGCAAGCTCTTCGGTGATTCGGGCACTGCCCTGGAAGTGACCATAGTCTCTAACCAGCCTTACAAGCCGGTTGGCGATGCGCGGCGTTCCTCGCGCCCGCGAGGCCACGGCGCGAACCGCTTGCTCGTCAATAGGCACGGAGAGAATCTCTGCCGTGCGCGCAACAATTTGACACAGCTCTTCGATGTCGTAGAACTCAAGCCGGAAAACAAAGCCAAATCTGTCGCGCAGAGCATTGGAAATCATGCCCGCTTTCGTTGTTGCGCCAATGAGGGTGAAACGCGGCAACGGCAGGCGCATTGTCCTTGTGGCGTGTCCTTTGCCGGAGGTGAGATCAATTACAAAGTCTTCAATCGCCGGATATAACAGCTCCTCAGCCACTCGGCTCAAGCGGTGAATCTCGTCTATAAACAGCACATCGTTCGCTTCCAGCTGGTGCACGAGGCCGATGATGTCACGCGGCCTTTCCAGGCTGGGTCCGGAGGTCATGTGAATGCGCGCCCCCATCTCATGGGCAATCACTCGTGCCAGGGTAGTCTTGCCGAGCCCGGGCGGACCGTAAAACAACACATGGTCGAGCGCCTCATTCCTCGACTTTGCTGCGCCGATAGACATCTGCAACATCGTCTTCAGGCGGCTTTGCCCGATGTACTCCTTTATCGTCTTTGGTCGCAAACTTATATCCGAACGCTGATCGGCAGCAGTTTCTCTCGCCGACAAAAGCTGACCGCGGCGAGGCTTAGCGGCCTCAGCCCTCTTGTCTTCTTCGCGCACCGCCAGCTCCTTGTCCGCCTCGCGCTCGTAAATTCCCTGCGGTTCAGGAGTTTTCTCGCGCTTATTGCCGTGGCTTGGAATAATAGTCATCGCCTAATTATTGCAAAACTTGAATCGCACCAAACGAGTTACACGAATGATGAAAAGATCTCAAGGTGCGAGCAGCTCAATTGGCGGTCGCAGATAATTGGTGTTCGAACATGGTCCGAGCGTTTCGATATTGCTGGCTCATCGACAGAGAAGGCATATGACAAGTAGTTTCTCACCTGAGGTTTCGCGAGCTGCCCATGGACCTGAGCAGTCACTCGTCCAAACGGATTTCAACAAGGTAGGTATGAGCACAAGTTTCTTGCCTGAAGCCCCTCAGGATGCTGACACACCAGAGCTGTCGCTCATCATTCCCGTTTTCAACGAGGAAGAAAATATCGACATTCTCTACGAGAAAATTGTGGAAGCGACAGGCAAACTCGATCGCACGTGGGAAGCCGTGCTCATCGATGATGGATCGCAGGACTCATCGTTCGCCAAACTCGAGCGCATAGCCGCCCGGGACGCGCGGATAAAAGTCATCCGTTTCGTCCGCAACTTCGGTCAAACGGCAGCGCTTTCCGCAGGCATCGATCATGCCCGCGGCGAAATCATCATTCCCATGGATGCCGATTTGCAGAACGATCCAGCCGATATTCAACGCTTGCTGGACAAACTGGCCGAGGGCTACGACTGCGTGAGCGGCTGGCGCAAGGACAGGCAAGACGAGCTCTTCACCCGCCTCATACCCTCATGGATAGCCAACAAGCTCATCTCTGTAATCAGCGGAGTGCGGCTCCACGACTACGGCTGCTCCCTTAAGGCTTATCGGCGCGAAGTGATAAGCGGGGTGCGATTGTACGGCGAAATGCACAGATTCGTGCCCATCTACGCCTCATGGATGGGAGCAAAAGTCACGGAAATACCTGTCATTCATCATGCCCGGCAGTTCGGCAAATCGAAATACGGCATCAACAGAACGATCAAGGTCGTGCTCGATCTTTGCACGCTCAAATTTATGGCTTCCTACCTGACGAAGCCCATCTACGTATTCGGCTCGGCCGGCCTCTGGTCCTTGGCTTTATCTTTTCTGGCCTTCATTTACATGGTCATCCTGAAATACGGCTATGACACGTCCTTCATCGAAACGCCGCTTCCTGTCCTGGTCTCGATGTTCTTCATGGTTGGCATTCAGCTTCTTTTGATGGGGCTTCTGGCGGAGATCCTCGTCCGCACCTACCACGAGTCCCAGGATAAGCGGGTCTATACGATAAAGAACAGGCTCAATGTGCCGCCGGACAGCCGCTCTAACTACAACAGCAGCGAGAGCCGCTTGAAGGACAACAGCAGCGAGAGCCGCTAGCTTCTCCCTAGCTTTCCCGTTAGCCCTCACGCTGGTTCGCCTGGCGGTACGGTCGCCTCGCCCATCTTCTTGTTCTACAATGCCTTAAAGAATCTGAGTTTTAGTCTCAATCACGGCGTATTTCTCTCAAATGTTTATAAGCCCCTTCAGGCTAAGCACGTAGAATTCAAGATCTAGGGCATAATTCAAACGACTGCTGCTGAATTCAGAATCTAATATGAGGTCTGATAACATCACTGGCTCAACAAACGGGCAGCCTCAGGGAGCGCTCACGTACATCCCCGAGGTGCACCACGATATTTTTCCGAGCGGCCGCTCGTTCGTAAACTGGCTGGCAGTTGGAACTTTAGGCTTCCTTGCCCTGCTGCTCTCGTTGACAGCCATTTACTTTGTACGCCCGGAATTGAAAGAGGGGGACATAGTCGAGCGCACAATTTTGGCCGCCGAAGACGGACTGGTGGAAGACAGGGAGGCTACGCTTAGAGCGCGCGAACAGGCAAAACGCGACATCATCCCTGTTTTTAAGCTGGACACCGGTCAGAAAGAGCGGGTGCTCTCGAAGTTAAATGAGAAGCTGGAACTGGTGAAAGCGCTTCACAGTTCCGGCTTTTCCCAGGCTGAGGGCAAGTCGGCCTTTGACGTGCCATCGCATTTTGCTCTCATAACCAAAAGCGACGCAGAATTCCACGCCCTGGAAGCCACTCTCAAGGACAAAGGCGATTATGCCAACCAGGTGAGAGCATATCGGCACATCTGGCAGCGCTTCAAGCAGCAACACCCGAGCATTTCCGACGACCTGGCGCTGGTGGCCCTTCTCGTGCCGCCGCAGAGCTTTAGCGCCTTCGAGCCGGCATTTATGGCATCGGCAAGACGCACCGTGTCCGGTTTCAAGCGATTTTCTTCCGAAGCAAAAACAGACTGGGTGCCTCTAGTGCTTGAATTCATGCCGGAAAGCTGGACCTCACCTGTGCGAACGCATGCAGCGAGACTGATAGTAGAAGCTCTGGAGCCCAACGTCATCGTCGATGAAGCAGCAACCCAGGTGCAATCTGAAAAAACAGCGGCCAGCATCGGGCCCGTCATGAGAAAGATGGCCAAGGGCGAGACTCTCTTTGCAAAAGGCACGCAGCTCACGGCGTCCGATGTGGACCTTTTGAAGTCCGTGGGAGTCACGCAAACTAATCGCTGGCCGATTATCATCGGCTTGTCGTTGTCGGTGGCGGCAGCCATCGCCCTCAGCGCCGGCTTCTTATATACGTTCGAGCCGCGCTTTTTGTTTCAAACCTCCTCAATTGCTCTTATGTACACGGTATCAATAGTGGTGTGCACAGCCGCGAGCTGGATAGGACGCAGTTATCCCGAATTCATCCCACTTCCGGCAGCGGCCCTTGTATGGACTGTGTTTTTCGGGCGACGTGTGTCATGCGCGCTTACGATTCCCCTTGTGATCATCCTTGCCGTTGCGCAAATTGCCGACAGCCAGCACTTGTTCGCGTTGGGCACCGCATCCGGTGCGGCAATCGGCGGTTATACAAAACGAAGGAATTCCCTCATGCTTACGGGCATCATCATGGGTGTGATGCAAGCGATGGGCTTCTTGATGGCGGCAACCTTCAGCCAGAACGCCGACTGGGATCACATGGGCAAGCTTCTGGGGTTCGAGCTCTTTGCCGGTGTGGTTTCGGCAATGTTGGCGCTGGGCAGCCTGCCATTTCTGGAAAGCATTTTTGGTCTGATTACGCCGATGAGGCTGGCCGAGATTACTGACGCCGATCAGCCGCTGCTCAGGCAGTTGGAAGAAAATGCCCCTGGCACCTACCAGCACAGCTTGGCCGTAGCTAATCTAGCGGAGGCCGGGGCGCGAGCGATAAGCAGCGATGTCAATCTGGTGCGCGCCGGAGCCCTCTATCACGACATAGGCAAGATGGCGCGACCCAAGTACTTCATAGAGAATCAGCTCGGCGCCAAAAATCCGCACGACTCGATCGAGCCCGAAGAAAGCCGCGAGCGCGTTTTGGCGCATGTGACCGACGGTCTGGAGCTGGCAAAGAAATATCGCTTGCCGAAGGCAGTGCAGGATTTTATTCCCATGCATCAGGGAACTTCGCTCATGGCGTACTTCTATCACAAGGCCTGCGTGCGAGACGGCATCGATAAGGTGGATCCCAGCTTTTATCGCTACCCTGGACCAAAGCCGCAATCGAAAGAGACAGCAATCGTCATGCTCGCTGATGTGTCTGAGGCCGTAACTCACAGCATGCACGACCCGTCAGAGGAAGAAGTGGAAAGCGCCATGGCGAAGGTCTTCCAAAATCGCTGGGACGACGGGCAGTTTACTGAGACAGGACTGACTTACGGCGAGCTCAACAAGATAAAAGATGCTTTTGTGAGAGTATGGCGAACACTGCATCACGAGCGGCTCAAATACCCGTCGACCACGACCGGCCGCATGCCTATTCCACCAGAAAATGCGCAGCCGGTACCTGACTGTTGTGCCGCCGATGTGGAGGTCGCCCGATTGCCATCAGCGGAAGAAACACAGACATCGGCGGCAGTGGCGGAGACACCATCGACACTATCGGAGACCCAAGCGTCTGCTGCATCCGGGGAAACACAGCCATCGGCGATGCTGCCGCAGCAGAACTGATTTACTTCGCTCTCTTCGGTACTCTGAGCCTTGTTCTGGCTGTCCAGCCGAAGTTGTGCAAGACCTCATCAACAGGCTCGTTGGATTTGCGGGTAATCTCAATGATGATTATCGCCTGCTCCATGTTGATAAACCTGGTGTCCACAAGATAAACCAGACGCATGGCCGAATAAAGGACATGCTCATCAACCAGCTCGTTCTCCAGGAGCAATTTGCTTACGTCAACAATCTGGTTATAGTTGAGCTTCAGTCGCTCCTGAATGTCTTTTGTGATTCTCGCCTGGCTGAGCAAGCCTGAAGACAAGAGGATTTCCACCAAAAGCACGGCCAGATTGTTTTTCGCCCGAAAGGTACAAGCCTGGGCCAGCGCCTTCAGATAGGGCGTTTCGCTGGCGCGCATGGCAAGAAGCACTTCACTGGCTTGCGACTGCAGCAAGTTGCCGTTGTCGATCATTTCTTGCATGTCGACGGCCGCTTCCACTATCTCCTCGGTGACAAACTTCGATTGCACC
>DATNRC010000180.1:0-4354 GCA_036703705.1 Candidatus Obscuribacterales bacterium | reverse complement strand
GCTGAATGAGCCCGCGATTGCTTTTGTAATCTCCAGTTGTGCGGCGCGATCGCTCGGATCGGTGAGAAGATTTAGGGACAACGCCGCATTGAGCTTGCTTTCACGCTGCATGTCTGCAGCCATTTTTTGGTCATGATTGGCGTCAGCTCCTGCATCTTTGACCGCAGAGTTCATCGCCTCTCGGAGGTGTTCTCTTGCCTTTGCTGCAAATGTGCCTTTCGGCTCCTTTTCGTTGATTTGCCAGAGAGCATTGTAATCTTGTAAAAGTGCCGCCCGTTTGTCGGCGTCACGTTCTCGCAAGCCATGAAGCAGCAGTCCGGCCATTGCCCGCACATCGGGATCGCCGTCGCTCTTTGCTGTTTGCTCGAGCGTTTTCATGAGTGCGGCGGAAGATAGACCGAAGGATTTCCCTTTGCTGCGATCTTTTTCTTCTTCCGTGAGCTTGTCCTGGGGCAATGATTCGTAGTGCCTGACGCCGTCCACGACCGTGGCAAAACGCGCGCTGCGCGCGTCGGTCAAGGCTCTCATTTTGTCTTCGCGAGAGCTTTTCGGATCTGTAAGCACGTCTTGCAAGATGCCGGCGAATTGTTGATGCGTGATGGCGCCGACGCGGAGCATGGCATCACCAGTAACCAATCCGCGGTTGCCCTTATCCTTGGACTCAAGATCTCTTTTCAGATAATCGACCGTCTCGCTCGCGGAGATTGTTGCTCCAGCCTCCCGTGCCGCCACCTTTACTTTCTCTGTGTGGCCGCCTGCTTCGCTGCCGTCCGGCACCCAGATCTCCTTCTCGTATTCGGGGACGCCAATGGAAATTGAAGCAATCTGGTCTTGGATATTGCCGTCTCTGTCGCGTGAGAGATAGAGGAGCGCCACGCGTGAAGCGGCCTCCACGTCCTTGTCTTTGCTTTGCATGATCTGCTCGGAAAGCTCGCGGACAGCTTTTGGATATTTGCGCCGCTTGTCCGGATCCATCAGGTCTTTCAAATTCTCATCACTTAGCCGGAAGTTTCTCTCCGAGCCTGCTTTCGGGTGGGCAAGCTCAAGTTTTTTAATCTCTTCGCCTGTAAATGACATGCGCTCAAGCAGCTGCTTTCTGTACTTCTCCCGCTCTGCCTCCGGTACTTCAGGTCCGAGAAGGCGCTTCGTTTCATCGAAGATTTCCTTTACCTGCTTTTGCGTCTCGGGTTTGCGGCCGTCTTTAAGGGTTAGGCTGTAATCATCCAGGAGGGCCCGTGCTGCGTTGAGAGCTTCCGGTTTTGCGGGATCGAAGGCGCCTTTCTCGGCCTTTTGGTTTCCGCGTCCGTCACCGACTTGAATCATGGCGTCGCGCAGGTGATCGCGACGTTTTTCTGTAAGAGCGCCGATTTGATGGCCAAGCTCTTTGCCGACAATCGGTGCAAAGCCGATCTCCGTCGCCTTGAATGCGTAATGTGTTCCGGTGTGGGCCTGGCGGATGTAGGGAATGCCCTTGATCGCTTCTGCCGAATCAGTCGCTTTGCGCCCGTGGATGAGAGTATGAACTTTCTCGGCCCCGGTCATTTGTTCGGCCGCTTTTGCTCCTCGTGCCAGCCTGAAGCCGCCGCGCAAAAGCCCCTGACTGATGTCGCCAAGGAAATAGAGGCCGCGCGCCGTATTCACGGCGCGACCCCATTCGGTATCTCTGGCGCCGGCGTTGTTGAACACACCCGATCCGGCGACGCCTATGCGCACGGTGTGTTTGGTGACTTCCCACGCCAGCTGTCTTCCTGTAAGCGTGAGGGCCGGCTGGGCGGCAGCCGCTGCCAGGCGCGCGCCTCTTACCGCCACTCCGAGCTCGATCGTTCCTGAAGCCAGCATGGCTGCATCCATCGTGGCAATCAGGCCCTTCTCACCGTAATACCAGATTTGCTGATTGAGTTTGAAACTCTCCAGATTTTTGGCTTTGATGAGCTGTACTTTGTCGCCATCTTTGACGGGAACCCAGTCTTCAGGCCCGTATTCTTTGGTTTCGACAGGCATGGCATTGCCTACTTGCTCGATGCCCAGCGCGCGAATATTGAGGTAGGCCCACGGAGGAGCGTTTTCCGCCTTGATCGTTTGCGTGACCTTGTATTTGCCATCGGGTGTCTTCTCGACTGTAAAGTCATATCCCGTCAGATTTACGTCTTTATGCACTTCACCTGCTCGAACGGGCGTGCCGGGAGCAACCATGCCCAGGAAATCGCCTTTTGCATTGAAGCGTCCCTGCCAATTGCCAGGCCACTCCTGATCGCCGAACATGATGACCGAGTCCGGGTTATTTGCGATCTTTTCAATTTCGAATATTGCCTTATCGATCTCCGCTCCGTATTTGTCCAGCCAGGCTCTCATCCGCTCAATCTTCTGCTTGTTGGCGGGATTCTCTTGTCGTAAGTCTTCTGGCAGGTCGAGGAATATATGTTTGATGGTCGCATTTGCCAGGATGTGCCGTGTCGATGGATCGTTAAGCTCTTTGTCGGTAAGCTCCTTAGTCTTGCCGTTGTGCTCGACTGTGAGCTTTGTTCCCGGTGGATATTCCAGCGGAAAATCTTTGTACTTTGAATCTTTGTAGAGGCTCTGCATGGCCTCGATGTAGTTGCGGGTCCGCAATGTAAGATCGACCATTTCCGCAGCCGAGGAGCGCCAGGCGTCGGGATCCGCTTCCCGCCACTTGAACCACGTTTGCGGCAGATTGTTGTCTTTGATTAGCTTCGTGAGAATTTCATCCCGCCTTTGATGTTGCGCCGTCCTGACCGCTTCGTGACACTTCTCGAGCCACGCCATGGCATCATCTATGCGTTGCTGCTCTTCTTCCGTGGGGAATCTTCCGGGATCGAACTTCAGATCGAGCTTGAGTTTGTCCGTGGAGCCTAGCGCTTTGTACAGATAAGGATTGATGGCGCGCTGATGACGATCGAAAGGAAGAGTTATCGGGCACCCCGGTGGAATAGGCAGGGCCATGGAATCCAGAGTGCGCACCGCCTCTGGTACCACTCCCTGTTCGATCCATTTCTTGTAGTCGCCAAGAGCCTTGGCTGTAGCGGGGCCGAATTCTCCGCGCTCGCGTTCTTCAAGGATTGCTTTGCGCTGTTTTTCCAGATTTTCCTGGTATTTTTTGACTTCTTCTTCAAACTTCTTCTGATCTTTCTTTGCTTCCTCGCTCGGTTTGAAAGGATTCCATGCCGCGAGCAAATTGGCCATAGACTCTTGCAAGTACTGGCCCCGGTCCGCCTCGTCTGCGGTAAGTTTGCGAGTCTCGACCTTCTCGGTTGCTTTATCCGCCGGCTTGCCCGGTTTTTCGGCGTCTTCGGCAAGAAGATCGTCCAAGAGCAAATGATCGTCGGATTTTGGCTCGACCTCTTTTCTTTTGATGTCTGCGGTCGGTTCACCCATTTCCCTATCTCCTAACACCTTATTAAGTAATTGAGGGGTGAAAAACGGAACTGCCTCATGGACTTTCGCCGGCTAAGGCGATCTTTGCCTTGAGCTTCGCTGCGTTGAGGTGCGCTTGCTTTCGCACAGCTTCTTTTGGGTGATGGTCGGCAAGCACGGCGAAAAGAATTGGCGCTTCAGGGTGTGATGTGTCGGCCAGGCGTCCGATCAATTCAATAATGAGTTGTTCGTCCTGCCCTCCTGTACGACTTGCTTCTTGCTCGAGGGCATCATAAAGGGCACAGGCGATCTGGCGCCGGCTGAGGGGAGGAGAAGGCCATTCCGGGCTCTGGGCAATGAGGTCGAGTGCCGCCAGCATGTTGAAGCGTGCAGTGATATTAAGACTGCTCGCTCGTGAGAGACCTGCAACCACATGGGGAGCCAACCCATGGCGGAAGCTTTCAATTTGGCAAAGTTGCGCCATCGCTTCGCTGCCCCGTAACTGCGCCCAGGTAAAGAGCTCGCGCGGAAGGGGCCTGCCGTAAGAAAGCACGATGTATGAGAGGAAACGCCGCGCCATTGCGCCTTCGTGAGACTCCTCCTGACTTTCGAGGATAAGGGCCTCAAACGACGCCCGTATCTCGTTCAGAATCTCAGCATCGACAACTGGCTCTTGAATGATGGCCGCCATCACTGCCGCAGCGTTCTCAAATTTGTTCTCACTAACTTGAGCTGCAACCACTGAAGTTGCTTCCTTAACTTGCTTTTGGACCAGGTAATCGGCGTCCAGAAGCGGGAAACGATTTCTTGCCCAGGTGTGCAATTCCAGGAGGGTAGAGTCTGGTGACGGCTTTGCCTGGCTCTCATCGTTTTCGATGTAATCGATTGTGTTTTTCACTGTTGTACTGCCTCTAGCCGAGGATTCACTTCTTACCTTAGATATATCGTCACGCCCTTGTTTTCTTTCCCTGATAAGTACCTT